>JBHAEN010000121.1:0-14999 GCA_041855645.1 Bacteroides sp.
TAAAAGAAATTACGGATATTTTAGGATTCGAAGATCAAGCCACATTCAGCCGTTTTTTCAAAAGCATGACCGGAAAAAGCGCCATGCAATATCGCAACGAACCCGAAGAGCAGAAACTCGACGCGGCCGGATAGAACGTTTCCCATACTTTTTTCCCGCCCAACTATTCATCAGCCCTTACTCCCGTATCGGCAATAAAAATTCGTACCTCGGCAGGCACGAAGCCGAGAGTGATGTATCCTCAAACCGACAATCCTTGTTTTCCGAGGAATACTTTAAAACACACAAAAGCCGATTATCCCGCAACGATTTAGTCGGCTGTTTTTTTATATGCCTGAATATCCTTTATGAGGGTAATGAAACAGAAAAAATCTTACGACCGTAATCGCAAGATTTTAAACTAAAAAAGGTGAGGAGGAACACCCCTATTCCTCCTCACACATCAATCAAAATAAAATGAACACGAATGAATTATTCAACGATAACCACGCGATTCAATACAGCTTCTTTGAAACGGTTGTTCGTATCGCCTTCTGCTTTCTTAACCAAACGGTCTGCAGAGATGCCATATTTTTCTACCAATATGTTATATACATGATCAACACGTTTTTCACTCAATTTTTGGTTGAAGGCCTTAGTACCCGTTACGCGGTCGGCAGAACCTGTCAGCGTATAAGTCTTGTTGTCGGCTTTCATCACTGAATTGGCATAGTAGTCGAGGTTAGTCAATCCCTTAGAATCCAACTTAGCCTTACCGATCGTGAAGAACAATGCAAGAGGAGCGGAAACCACTTCCTTGGTAGCTTCTACTTTACGATTCTTCAAAGCAGCCAATTCGTCGGCCAATTGCTTGTTGTCAGCTTGCAGTTTTTCATTTTGAGCACGCAATTCATTGATGCGGTTGTTGTAAGGAGTATAGTCTGCGGGTTCGATCTTCGGAAGACGGTCGAAACGAGTTTTGCCCAGTTTGAAGCTAAGACCCAATGTCACAGAAGAAATGCCTTCCAATTTGGAACCACCGATAACACCGTCGAAACGTTGGTTAACGATAGACTGACGAGCTTCCAAGGTCAAATCGACCACTTTACCCAAACGGAAAGTGTTCAAAACACCAAATGTTCCGCCAATTTCATTTTCCGAATTACCGTTTCCACTTGATCTCATCCATCCGAAACCGGCATAAGGAATAAAGTTCCATACGCGTTTTTCATTATAACCCAAGAACGCGTTTGAAAGATTCCACAAATAGTCGGCATGAAGGTTGAGCACATTCATTTTTTTCTTGGTAAAGCTTCCGTCCGTACCGTTAGCAAAGATAGCTCCGGGTTGTGTATAACCTTTCGCCTGCAAGCCGGTATATTGCAAACGCACACCGGAATACGGAGTAAACCATTTGCCGATAGAAAGATCAAGCGCAGGGGCTAAACGCTTGCCAAGACCGGCTTCATTATCCAATTCACCCTGGTAGACGTTGACACCGCCACCAATACCGATAAACATGTTATCAAAAAATTTGTTCGTGAGGTAAGGGCCACGCAAAATCTTGCCATTTTCGTCACGATTTTCTTTCTGCTGTGCCATTGCGAGAACACTAGTCAGAATTAAAGCTGCTGTAATAAATCCTTTTTTCATCGTTTAAAAAATTAATTAATTGCTATATTCACTTTATCGTTTAATATTGCCTAACATTGATATAGAGAAGACTACTTCTCCTTTTTACCAAAGAAAACAAAAAAAGATGCATTTGGTTTATAAAAACCCCATTATTTAACATACATAAAGACCTTTCATCGAAGAACGACCTCTTTGCCTTTAAATTCATAATGCAAACCGCAGGCGTTAAAAACCCGTTCCAAGGTTCCTCCGGCATCGCGCGTAAAGATTATGCCACTATATGTTTTCCCTTCGCACTTCTCTTTGCCGTGAACGGTGATTCCGTAGATTTGTTCTACGTCTGCCAGCACATTGACCAAAGGGTCGTTTTCATACCGCAAGAAATTGGGAACATCCATCAATATTTCTTCAATCTCTCCCATCTGATCTTCCGTACAAATGACATATTCACCGGCTTCCAGTTGGCATTCTCCTTGTAAGGTTTCGACTTTTACGCTTCCTTCCTGACAATCGACAAACATCTCTTTACCCCGTTGTTCGACAAGAAATTTCGTCCCCACAACCACTACTTTTCCGGCCTCTGTGCTTACCGTAAAATTCTTTCCGCGCACGACTTCGAAAAAAGCGCATCCTTCCAGGGTGAGTTCACGGTTCCACAGCCATGCCAAGGCATTATAGGACAAACGAGAATGTTCTTCGATTTCAACGAAGCTGCCATCCGGAAGAACGCACACGCTTACCGATTCGCCCGTAACGTATTCGCGTTCGGAGAGCATATAGGTTCCCAGACCGAGCAATAGCAGAAATACCGCCGCCGCTCCCCCATACGCCACTTTTTTCCACATGGAAAAACGACGAGGTTGTTTACGCGACTTCTCCCGTAAGAGAGCCAACCGTTCACCAATCTCATCTTTCCGGGAGAAGCGGTAATCGACAAAGGAAATCTTACCCTCTTCCAGATATTTTTCTATGTTATTCTTCCAATCTTCCATTTATGCGTAATCAACCCATCTTTTGAAAATTATATAGATATATTCAGAAGTTCAACCGCTCACGTAACCGGGAGATTGCCATGTGAGTCGTATTATATACCGTACGAGAGGTCAGTCCCATCATTTTTGCAATCTCTTCCGGATTCAGATTCCGATAATACTTCAAATAAAGCACTTCGCGCTGTTGTTTCGTCAATCCGTTGATTTCTCTTTGCAAAAGTTCCACTTGTTCTCGTTCCAGTTCGGAACGCATGATGGAACTTTCGATGTCCACTTCCAGAGCAAATTGGTATTCACCCTCGTTTACCTCCTCCAGCGACTTCACTCCTTGCACGGAGTTTTTTTTCAATTCGTGAAGCAGAATACGTTTCAATGACACACATAAATAAGCCAGTATAGACTTGGGCGTGGAGCAACTTTCTCTTTTCTCGAAAACATAGACGAACAAGGATTGTATGGCTTCGGTAACCAATTCGTCATCCGGAACGATTCTCATGCCATACCCATACAACCAATCCGCATTTTCTTCGTAGAGTTGTCGGAACGCTCCTTCATCTCCTTGCCGAATCTTCTCCCAGAATGATGTATTCATGAGTGCTTCTTCATTCATAAGATATGCTTTTCTTTCATTTTTACCTTGTTTTTTTGTTAAATTCTCGACAAAAATCCGTCAAAATTCGCTGGTAAAATGAAACTTGATGTTCTTAAAGTCCACCTGGGCCATTTGCAGCACGTAGGAAGAATCGGCAAGAAACACATCGCGCCCTTCCCTGTCTTTGGCCATATATTGGTATTTTCTTTTCTTGAATGATTCCAATTCCTCAGCATCGTCGCTCTCTATCCAGCAGGCTTTGTATAAGCTCACGGGCTCCCAACGGCAAGAGGCATTGTATTCATTGAGCAAACGATATTGAATAACCTCAAACTGCAACTGCCCCACCGTACCGATAATTTTACGTCCGTTGAACTGATTCACGAACAACTGTGCCACTCCTTCGTCCATCAACTGATCGATTCCCTTGGCCAACTGTTTCTGCTTCATCGGGTCTGCATTCTCTATGTACTTGAACATTTCGGGCGAGAAGCTGGGAAGTCCTCGAAAATGAAGCAGTTCGCCTTCGGTCAATGTATCGCCGATCTTGAATGTACCGTTATCCGGAAGACCGATGATGTCGCCCGCATAAGCCTCGTCGATGGTTGTTTTGCGCTGAGCCATGAATTGGGTGGGCGACGAGAATCGCATCGTTTTGCCATGACGAACGTGAAGGTAGGGTGCATTACGCACAAACTTACCCGAACAGATTTTACAGAAAGCCACGCAAGAGCGATGGTTGGGGTCGATGTTGGCCGTGATTTTAAAGACAAAACCGGTAAACTTCGGTTCTTCGGGCCTGACTTCGCGCTCTTCAGCCTGCACGCTGCGGGGACTCGGCGCAATTTCCACAAAGCAGTTAAGCAATTCCTGCACGCCGAAGTTGTTTAACGCGGAACCGAAAAACACCGGAGCGCAATCGCCCGCCAGATAGGCATTTACGTCAAACTCCGGATAAACTCCCTCGATCAGCTCCAGTTCGTTGCGGAGTTTGGCCGCCAAGGTTTCGCCGATCTGTTTTTCCAATTCGGAAGAGTGAATGTCGACCTCCATCTTTTCGGTGACGACCTGCTTGGAGGGCTGATACAAATCGAGTTTCCGTTCATACAGGTTGTACACTCCTTTGAAGCGGACGCCCTGTTCTATGGGCCATGACAATGGGCGTACCTGAATCATCAATTCCTCTTCCAGTTCGTCGAGCAGATCGAACGGTTCCTTTCCTTCCCGGTCCATCTTGTTGACAAAGATAATCACGGGCGTGTTGCGCATGCGACACACCTCCATCAGCTTCCTCGTTTGGGTTTCCACGCCTTTCGCGCCGTCCACGACAATGATTACGCTATCGACGGCAGTCAGCGTGCGATACGTGTCTTCGGCAAAGTCTTGGTGTCCGGGAGTATCGAGGATGTTGATTTTGTAATCGCCATAGTCAAATTCCATCACCGAGGTGGTTACCGAGATTCCACGCTGCTTTTCGATCTCCATCCAGTCCGAAGTCGCCGTTTTCTTTATTTTATTGCTCTTCACGGCTCCCGCCACTTGAATCTGTCCGCCGAAAAGCAGCAGTTTCTCGGTCAGTGAAGTCTTACCGGCATCGGGGTGTGCAATAATCGCGAAAGTACGTCGTCTTTGTATTTCTGTCTGTTCTGCCATGTTGTCTATTCTCTCAAAAGATCGATACATTCCGCGAGGCTCTCTGTCCAGTGGCGGATGTCGATTCCGTATGTTGTCTTTATTTTTGTTTTATCCAATACCGAGTAAGCGGGACGCTTGGCCGGAGAGGGGTATTCGGCCGTATGCAGCGGGATGAGCCGGCACGAAACGACACCTCCCAAACGATGGACGGCATGCGCAAAATCATACCATGAACACACGCCTTCGTTGCTGAAATGATACACTCCGCTCACGATTCCCTTGTCCAACATCGCATAGACGGCACGTGCCAGGTCGCGGGCATAAGTGGGCGTCCCTATTTGATCGAAGACCACGCCGAGCGTGTCTCTCTCCTTCCCCAAGCGGAGCATGGTCTTGACGAAGTTATTGCCGAAAGAGGAATAAAGCCAAGCCGTCCGCACGACAACCGACCGGCGACAATTTGTCAAAACAAGCCGTTCGCCTTCCTGTTTCGTTGTTCCGTAAACGGAGTCGGGGCATGTCGGCATATCTTCCGTATAGGGCAGATGGGCCGTGCCGTCGAACACGTAGTCGGTGGAGATGTGAATCAGCACGGCGTTCGCGTCCTCTGCCGCCCGGGCCAGAATACCCGGCGCCGAGGCATTGAGCCTGTAAGCCTGTTCGGGCTCCGTTTCGGCCTTATCCACGGCGGTGTATGCGGCACAATTCACCACGGCCTCAATACCGTGAGCGGCGATAAACGCCCGCACGGCCTCCTCGTCGCAGATGTCAAGGTCTTGCACATCGGTGAAGAAACAAGCGTGTCGGGGATGTTCCGCCGAAAGAACACGCATTTCGCTGCCAAGCTGACCGTTGGCTCCGGTTATCAATATATTCATTGTTCGTCTGACGTTAATTCTCCATTTCGTTCCTTGGCATAATAATTAGCCAAAAGCGAGAGAAACGCGCTGATGGCCTCCACGGCTCTTTGGGTTTCGGGGCTGACGGTTTTCTTTTGCAGGCGAAGCAGAAGAATCCCGTACAACGCTTCAAAACAAGTTTCCAACTCAGGGGCCTGCCGCCCATCGTTACGGCTGCGCAACTCCACCACAAAAGGCAAAGCCTTATAGTAGGCCGCATGATAGAAAGGATGCTTCGGAGAAGAGCTGAGGGTGCGGTGAAGTTCCGTGAGGTTGCTGAGAATGTTCTTGTTGATCTGCAAATGTCCCTTCTCTTTCACTCCCTCTTCGGTCATCATCGTAATCAGATTGCCGTACCATTCTCTCAACTCGGCTCTCAAGGCTTCGGGATAACGGGCAATCACCCGTTCCTCCATGAGTTGCAAGTCGGCATTATGGGCACGAATCAAGTCTTCTTCCTGCCACATGTAAAGTAAATATTCGGCTATATTGGCCTCTTTCAACTGTTTCGCAATGGGATTCATACTTTATTGCTCAATAAATGGACATGCCCAACAAGGTGTAGACCAGTCCGACGACAGAGACCAAAACAACGATTCCGCCGATGATCCGATTCAGTATCCAGATGCCTCTCAGGTTGAATTTCGTGCGTACCTTACTTACGAAGTAGGTGATTCCCATCCACCACGACAGGGCCCCGAGCGCGATGGCCAAATAGCCCGTTATTTCCTCGAAGACCAATACCCCGGGCTGCACAAAGGCAAAACGGGCGAAAAGGCCGATGAAGAGGAATATGATGAGCGGATTGGAAAGCGTGACGAGAAAAGCGGTGAGAAAATTGTGAAAATAAGAGCCTTTACCCGAAGATGCCGGCCGGATGGAATGTACGGGGTTGGACCGGAACGTGTACACGCCGAAAGCGAGCAACATGACGCTGCCCAGAAGTTGAAGAAAGAAAACGTTTTTATTGATGTAATCGGATATCACACTCATTCCGTAACCCGTCAGCAAGGCGTAGGCTATATCGCTCAAAGAAGCTCCGATCCCTGTCACGAAGCCGTACCAACGTCCTTTGTTCAAGGTTCGTTGGATGCAAAGCACACCCACCGGGCCCAAGGGTGCGGATACGACAACGCCGATGATAAAACCTTTAATTAATATACTTAATATAGTTTCTATCTGAATCATGGCTACAAATATCGTACTTTTTTATGAGAGAAAAACAGTATCTTAACTTTTTTTCCACTCCGCGGAAGGCACCGCACACCCGTTTCCAATCCCGCCATGACACGGATTAGAAACGATTTTCAAAGCATTGTCCCAAGCAACGGAAGATCAACATGCGGGCGACGCATACATTATCCGACGCCGATTCATTGCTTACTCTCTTTCGCTGCAAAAAGTCGATCGTCGGCCTGCACCGTCCTTTTCGTCGGCCTGCACCCGTTTTTTCGTCGGAGTGCAGGCTCTTTTTCGTTTGGGTGCAGGCAAACGAATAATTTTATGCGGACAAAGCCCTTGTTCACTTTGACGGAAAAGGGCGGTCGATGCGAGGAAAGCGACTGTTTTTTCTTATGCCGAACCCGAACATCGAAAGCACCACGGCGGTTCACCTTTGACGAAACGCTCAAAGGGGCTGTGTCGAAACAGAAGTTTCGACACAGCCCCGCGTCAGGCATGCGGTTGCTTTATGCTTTACGGATGTAGTCCGCAATCCAATGCCCTACTTCTTTCGTTCCGTAGGGCTTGCCGCCTTCGGTTTGGATTTCGGGCGTACGCACGCCGGCATCGAGCGAAGCATCGACCGCACGACGAATCAGCGCGCCTTCTTCCCGACAATCGAAATGTTCGAACAGCATGGCCACCGACAATATCTGCGCCAGCGGATTGGCAATGTTTTGCCCCGCCGCCTGCGGCCAGGAACCGTGAATGGGCTCGAAGACGGGAGTTCCTTCGCCCGTGGAAGCCGAGGGCAATAATCCCATAGACCCGCTGATGACGGAGCCTTCGTCGGTGAGAATGTCGCCGAAGGTGTTCTCCGTAACCATGACATCGAAGAAAGCAGGTTCCTGAATCATACGCATGGCGGCATTGTCCACATACATGTAGTCCGTGGTCACTTCGGGATAGCGCGGGGCCATCTCTTGCGCAATCTGCCTCCACAAGCGGGAGGAAGCCAGCACGTTGGCCTTGTCGACCACCGTGAGGTGCTTCCTGCGTTTCATGGCATACTCGAAAGCCACTTTCAGGATTCTCTCTATTTCGGGTCGGGTATAGTAGTTCGTATCGTAGGCTTTGTCGTTGTCCTGATACTTCTCTCCGAAATACATGCCGCCCGTCAGTTCGCGGATGCAGACGAAATCGGCATTCTCCACGAGTTCGGTACGCAGCGGCGATTTGTGCAAAAGGCATTTGAACGTTTGCACGGGACGAATGTTGGCAAACAGACCGAGCTTCTTGCGCATGGCCAGCAACCCTTGTTCGGGGCGCACTTTCGCCGTGGGGTCATTATCATACTTCGGATGTCCGACGGCGGAAAACAGCACGGCGTCCGCACGCTCGCACGTTCGGAACGTTTCCTCCGGGAAGGGATCGCCCGTTTTATCGATGGCGTCCGCTCCGCAGACGGCGTACTCATAGTTTACGCCATGACCGAACTTTTCGCAAACGGCGCTCATAACCTCGACGCCTTGCACGGAAATCTCCGGGCCTATTCCGTCGCCCGCTAAAACTGCAATGTTGAAATTCATGTGATTATAGTGAATTGAGTGTGAATAGAGGGTTGATGAAGATTCAAACGCATCAGGCATCGATCATGTTCAGCATCTTGATGGTAGCCTTGATGGCCGCTTCGGTCTGGTCACCGTCGAGTCCGCGCGTACGAAAGACGCGATCTTCGTAATTCCACGTGATGACGGTCTGGACAAAAGCGTCCGTACGTCCTCCGGGCGGAATGGTGACGGCGTAATTGGTCAGCATGGGGAATTTACGCTTCAGCGTGATCTTGTACACTTTGCGCAAGGCCCGCACGAAAGCATCGTACTGCCCGTCGCCGCTCGAACTTTCTTCGTATTCCTTTCCGTCGATTTCTATACGCAACGTGGCCATCGGCTTGAGTCCATAGGCCAGATTCACGATGTAGCTCTTCAGCTTCACACGCTCTCCTGCCACGCCATCTTTCAGCACATCCGACACGATGTAGGGAAGATCTTCCCGGGTGACAAGCTCTTTCTTGTCGCCCAACTCGATGATGCGTTCCGTGACTTTGCGCATCGAAGCCTCATCGAGTTCCAGACCAAGGTCTTGCAGATTCTTGAGGATGTTGGCCTTGCCACTCGTCTTCCCCAAGGCATATTCCCGCTTACGCCCGAAACGTTCGGGCAGCAAGTCGTTGCAATACAAATTGTATTTGTTGTCTCCGTCGGCATGCACACCTGCCACTTGGGTAAAGACGTTTTCGCCCACAATCGGTTTGTTGGCCGGAATGGCGATGCTCGAGTACGACTCCACGACGCGACTCACCTCGTTCAGGCGACTTTCGTCGATATGGGTCTCGGCGTTGAAGTGATCTTTCAAAATGGCTTGCACGCTTGCCAACGGTGCATTTCCCGCCCGTTCGCCCAGTCCGTTGATGGTCGTGTGCAATCCCTTCACACCGCTCAAAACGGCAGCCAGCACATTGCTTACGGCCAAATCATAGTCGTTGTGCGCATGAAAGTCGAAATGAAGACCTGAATATCGTTTCATCATCTTGCGCATGTACTCGATGACTTGCAGCGGATTGAGGACTCCCAGCGTGTCGGGCAACATGAATCGGCGGATGGCGGTATCTTTCAGCGCATCCATCAGCCGGAAGACGTATTCGGGAGAATCTTTCATTCCGTTGCTCCAATCTTCCAGATAAACATTGACGGCGATGTCTCGTTCCTCGGCATGGCGCAAGGTGGCCAGAATGTCGGCAATGTGCTCTTCGGGAGTCTTCTTGAGCTGATGTTCACAATGCTTGCGCGACCCCTTGCACAACAAGTTGACCACACGGCAACCCGTGCGGTGAATCCAGTCGATGGACATTCCGCCGTCGACAAAACCCAGCACTTCCACCCGATGAAGCATGTTGTGACGGGCGGCCCAATCGCTTATCATTTTCACGGCTTCGAACTCTCCGTCCGATACACGCGCCGAAGCCACCTCCACCCTGTCGACCTTAAGATCTTCAAGCAACAAGCGGGCAATCATCAGCTTTTCGTGAGGAACGAACGAGACTCCGCTGGTCTGTTCGCCGTCGCGGAGCGTGGTGTCCATAATCTCTATTTGGACGCGTTTCTTTCCCATGACTCTATTTGTTCTATGTTACTCAACAGAAAATCGATGTCGTCCAACCCGTTCATCAGGCAGTGTTTTTTATAGGCATCGATCTCAAAACGTTCTTGTTTGCCGGTGGCTTGGTTGGTGACGGTCTGTTCCGGAAGATTCACAGTCACCTGCGTGGAAGGGTCCGCCTCGATGGAAGCGAAAAGTTCCTGAAGAAATTCTTCACTCACCACGACGGGAAGTACGAAATTGTTCAGTTCGTTCTGTTTGTGAATGTCGGCAAAGAAACTCGACACCACCACCCTGAAACCGTAGTCGGCAATGGCCCAAGCGGCATGTTCGCGACTCGAGCCCGAACCGAAGTTCTTACCCGCCACCAATATTTGGCCTCCGTAAAGGGGATTGTTCAGTACGAACGATTCGATTTTGCGGCCCGATTCATCGTATCGCCAGTCGCGAAACAAGTGTTCGCCGAAGCCTTCGCGGGTGGTGGCCTTCAGAAAGCGGGCAGGAATGATTTGGTCGGTGTCTACATTCTCCAGCGGAAGAGGAACACACGTACTCGTCAGTATATGGAATTTCGTTTTCATCTTATTATATATATTATGGTGTGCGTGATTACATCAGTTCTCTGGGATCGGCGATGACTCCCGTCACAGCTGCCGCTGCGGCGACCAGCGGGCTGGCCAACAGCGTACGCGCCCCGGGGCCCTGACGCCCTTCGAAGTTGCGGTTGCTTGTGGATACGGCATACATGCCGGCAGGCACTTTATCGTCGTTCATCGCCAGACAAGCCGAGCACCCGGGCTGACGAATGGCAAAGCCCGCTTCGGCCAGCACCTTGTCGATACCTTCTTCCCGTATCTGCGCGTCGACCATCCACGACCCCGGCACGAGCCATGCCACCACATGATCGGCCTTTCGCCGGCCTTTCACGATTGAGGCGAATGCACGGAAATCTTCGATCCGACCGTTGGTGCAAGCTCCGAGAAACACATAATCTATTTTCTTGCCCAACAAGGGTTTGCCCGCTTCAAAGCCCATGTAGTCGAGTGATTTGAGGAAAGACGTCCGCGCCGCTTCGCCCAAATCTTCCGCGGTTGGGATGCATTGGGTGATTCCCATGCCCATGCCGGGATTGGTTCCGTAGGTGATCATCGGCTCGATGTCGGCCGCCCGGAAATGCACTTCTTTGTCGAACACCGCGTCGTCATCGCTCTTCAACGTTTTCCAATAGGCCAATGCCTCGTCCCACTCTTTGCCCCGGGGAGCATGTTCGCGCCCTTTGATATAAGCGAAAGTCGTTTCGTCGGGAGCAATCATGCCGCCACGCGCCCCCATCTCGATGGAAAGGTTGCAGAGTGTGAGCCGCCCTTCCATCGTCAGGCTGCGGATGGCCGAACCGGCATACTCCACAAAATAGCCCGTGGCACCGCTCGTGGTCATCTCCGACATCATGTAGAGAGCCACGTCCTTCGCCGTCACTCCTTTTCCCAGTGTGCCCTCCACGGTGATGCGCATGGTTTTGGGACGTGCCTGCAAGATGCATTGCGAGGCCAGAACCATCTCCACCTCACTGGTTCCGATACCGAAAGCGATGGCTCCCAACGCACCGTGCGTGGAGGTGTGCGAGTCGCCGCAAACCACGGTCATGCCCGGCAGAGTCAATGCCCGTTCGGGGCCGACGACGTGAATTATGCCGTTCTTGGGGTGCATCATGCCGTAGTGAGCCAATCCGAATTCGGCCGCATTTTTTTCCAGCGTGTCCACTTGCGTGCGCGACACGGCGTCTTCGATGGGTTTGTCCTGATCGTGCGTAGGCGTATTGTGATCGGGCATACAAAACACTTTGTCGGGGCGTAACACGCCGATGCCGCGCGCCCTCAGTCCGGCAAAGGCCTGCGGGCTGGTGACCTCATGGCAATAAAGACGGTCGATGTAAAGTTGAGTGGGACCATCGGGCACCGTGGCAATCACGTGCGCATCCCAGATTTTGTCAAATAATGTATTCATTGAATCTATGGTTGTTATGTTGATTTCAAAATGATGGCGAGAAGAAGACTATCCCTTCTCTTGAAGTTTGAACTTGTTGATACAGTCGATGTAGGCTTCCACGGATGCGGCCACGATGTCCGTATTGGCCCCGAAGCCGTAGTAATTCTGCTTGTCGTATTCCACCTGCATGTGTACCTTGCCCATGTCGTCACTGCCTTTATTGAGTGCCTGTATGGTAAATTCTTTCAGCACCATGCGGCGGTCTATGATTTTCTTCAGCGCGTTGATGGCCGCATCCACCGGACCGTTCCCGGTGGCGCAGGCTTCAAAATGTTCGCCGGCTATATTCAACCCCAAACTGGCCACGGGCTGAACCCCCATGCCACTCGTCACCTGCAGATAATCCATCTTGATGCGACGGTTGCTGCTGCGTTCGGCTCCGGCGAGGACGAGCACATCGTCATCGGTGATGTCTTTTTTCTTGTCCGCAAGTTTCAGAAACTCCTCGTACACGGCGTCCAGTTTCTCTTGTGTCAGCTCCACGCCCAATGCGGAAAGTCGGCTCTTCAGGGCGGCCCGCCCGCTGCGGGCGGTCAAGACGATGGCGTTTTCTTCGATGCCCACGTCGCGCGGATCGATGATTTCATAAGTCTGCACGTTCTTCAGCACACCGTCCTGATGGATGCCCGACGAGTGGGCGAAAGCATTGCGTCCCACGATGGCCTTGTTCGGCTGAACGGGCATGTTCATCAGGCTCGACACCATGCGGCTCGTCGGATAAATCTTCTGCGTGTTGATGTTGGTTTGTATGTCTATTTCATGATGACTGCGGAGGATCATGGCGATTTCCTCGAGCGCGGTGTTTCCCGCACGTTCGCCCACGCCGTTGATCGTGACCTCCACTTGCCGTGCTCCGTTCAGCACGCCGGCCATCGTGTTGGCCGTGGCCATGCCCAAATCGTTATGGCAATGTGTGGAAATAATCGCCCGGTGGATGCCGTCGACATGCTCCACAAGGTATTTTATCTTCGCTCCGTACTCCGACGGCAGGCAATAGCCCGTCGTATCGGGAATGTTGACCACCGTTGCCCCGGCCTTGATGACGGCTTCGACCACTCGCGCCAAGTATTCGTTGTCCGTACGCCCGGCGTCTTCGGCATAAAATTCCACGTCGTCGGTAAAGCGGCGGGCATACTTCACGGCGGCCACGGCACGTTCGATGATTTCTTCGCGATTGGAGTTGAACTTGTAGCGTATGTGCGAGTCGGACGTGCCGATGCCCGTGTGTATACGCTTCCGTTTGGCAAACCGCAGGGCCTCCACCGCCACGTCGATGTCTTTCTGTACGGCACGTGTCAACGCGCAGATGGCAGGCCATGTCACCGCTTTCGATATTTCAATGACCGAATCGAAGTCGCCCGGACTGGATACGGGGAATCCCGCCTCGATCACATCCACGCCCAACGCTTCCAGAGCCCGCGCCACTTGAATTTTTTCCACGGTATTCAACTGGCAACCGGGAACCTGCTCTCCGTCTCTCAACGTGGTGTCGAAGATAAACAATCTTTCACTCATAATTTTTCTCCTCTCTCTCTTAATTTTCGGGTTATACATCATTCGCCTGCGTCCGCAAACAAAAAAGCCTTTCGCACTCGGGAAGTGAGAAAGGCTTGTATCGTTTGAGTAATCTGTCTTATACTTCATTGCATACAGCATCCACTTCCACCGTCGGCCGATAGTAGAATAATAATGCTGTTCAGCTGAATATGTATATAAGATGCGTTCACAGAGTTACTTTTATTTCTCGATTGATGGCGCAAAGGTAGGCTTTATCCGGATATAAACAAATAAAAAGAAGAAAAATCAATCGAAAATAATTCGATTCATAAGATTTCTATTCGAAAACAGACAAAAGTGAAACCCAAAAGAAAAACTCCGTGGTCATTTTCTCTACCGTATTGAGCCTCTCTTTCAGAAGCCCAATAACCAATCCCCGCCCGCATCCGAGGATTGCTCAAAAGATGTGCATTCATTATATCACTCTCATTCGCAACTTACTTTCTTTTATCGCACAACTTCATTCGTCGGTCTGCACCTTCCTTTTCGTTTGCCTGCACCCAAACGAAAAAACACCTGCACCCGCTTTTTCGTTCGGGTGCAGGCAAACGATTTAACTTATGAAAAAAATCCGGTTGTCCGCTTCGCGGAAAAGAGGAAAGATATGCGGCGGAGGTTTGACCGGCAAACCATGTTTCCCCTCACGGATTGAAAAACAAAAAGCCGCCACTCCTACGGAGCAGCGGCTTTTCAATGCCTTTTCGGGTGAGGTAAGCGATTACTTACGCAGACCGAGCGCTTTCACGATAGCACGGTAGCGTTCGATGTCTTTCGCCTTCAAATAATCGAGCAGACGACGACGTTTACCTACCAACATGGTCAGAGACCTTTCCGTGCAGAAATCTTTTCTGTTGACTTTCAAGTGTTCCGTCAAGTGAGAAATACGGTATGAAAACAGAGCGATCTGTGCCTCAGCCGAGCCAGTATCAGTGTTAGACTTTCCGTACTTTTCGAAGATTTCCTGCTTTTTAGCTGAATCCAAATACATAGTTTTTGTTTTTAATATAATAAAAATGTTCTATTGAGCGCGCAAAGATAGGCATTATAGTGATATGTCCCAACCTTTTAGCGGAAAAACTGCGAGGCGGCCGCAAATTTGCAGCCCGTTTTTCGTACCTTTGCGCCCAAATAATAGGTATTATATGCAAAATATTCGAAACATCGCAATCATTGCCCATGTGGACCATGGGAAAACGACACTGGTAGACAAAATGCTGTTGGCGGGAAACCTCTTCCGCAGCAACCAAAATAGCGGCGAACTGATTCTGGACAATAATGATCTGGAACGCGAACGGGGAATCACCATCCTGTCGAAGAACGTCTCCATCAACTACAAAGACGCAA
>JBHAEN010000122.1:0-17685 GCA_041855645.1 Bacteroides sp.
CTGAAATGCACGTGTTTCAGAAGTCAAATGCACGCATTTCAGACGTCAAGTGCACGCGATTCGGAAAGCCGTGTAAACCGTGTAAAAAAAAGAGAGCGTCGGAAACGGAATGAGACAGATGGAAAAACGCTCGAACAGGCACTTAATTTTTCTCCAAGAGCGAGGATAGGTTCACCGCCGGTGGCACGGTGAACAGGGATCACGCTTTTAGCGGACGACGACAATAACCACACACACGCACGATAACCGCGGATAATGCCCCGGAGTTTGTGCCGCACACTCACAGATTGCCCCAACCTTAGGGGCGACGGTCTGTTTTGCAGCCTCATACGCATTCCGGCCCCAAAGAGCCATTGAAGAATCAACGAATTTTGTATTTGCCGGTTGACTCTACGGAAGAGCATTATGTCGCCACGGCCGCAATTAAAGAAATATTTTATTCGGCTATTGACCATAAATGTTATATCTTTGCAGGGTTTATTTGAGGAAAAGAACACAATAAATACATCTCAAACATGATTGCCAAAATAGAAGAACTGCTGAAGGAGGTGGCCGGACTGCATGCCTCCAATGCCGAAGAGCTTGAAGCCATTCGCATCAAATACCTCAGCAAGAAAGGAGTGATCAACGACCTGATGACCGATTTCCGCAACGTGTCTGCCGAACTGAAGAAAGAAGTGGGCATGAAGCTGAACGAACTGAAGAATAAAGCTCAGGAACGTATCAACGCACTGAAAGAACAGTTTGAAGAGCAAAACAAAGGCGGAAACGAATCGGACTTGACCCGCTCGGCCTATCCCATCAAGCTGGGCACACGGCATCCGCTTTCCATCGTTCGCAATGAAATCATCGACATCTTCGCCCGCTTGGGCTTCAACATTGCCGAAGGGCCGGAAATAGAAGATGACTGGCATGTGTTCTCCGCTCTGAACTTTGCCGAAGATCATCCCGCACGCGACATGCAAGACACGTTCTTCATCGAGGCCCGTCCCGATGTGGTGTTGCGTACGCACACCTCATCCGTACAAAGCCGGGTGATGGAAACTTCTCAACCGCCCATCCGCATCATCTGTCCGGGACGCGTCTACCGCAACGAAGCCATCAGCTATCGCGCCCACTGCTTTTTCCATCAGGTCGAGGCGCTTTACATCGATAAAGACGTGTCATTCACCGACCTCAAACAGGTTCTGCTGTTCTTCGCCAAAGAAATGTTCGGCGAAAAAACCAAAATCCGCTTGCGTCCGTCGTACTTCCCATTCACGGAGCCCAGTGCGGAGATGGACATCAGTTGCAACATCTGCGGAGGCAAGGGTTGCGCTTTCTGCAAACATACGGGCTGGGTGGAAATCTTGGGTTGCGGCATGGTCGATCCCAACGTTCTTGATCTGAACGGAATCGACAGCAAAGTGTACAGCGGCTACGCTCTGGGCATGGGCGTGGAACGCATCACGAACCTCAAGTTTCAAGTCAAAGACCTGCGCCTGTTCTCCGAGAACGACGTTCGTTTCCTCAAAGAGTTCGAGGCGGCGTACTGATCGGAACGGCGATCGACTTTCGATGATTGGCGGTCGGCCGGCTTCATCCCGATGGAGCAACGACTCACCGCCAATCATTTTTTTTCATTTACGGCCACTGTTCACGGCTCACCATCGGACAATATGGTAAAAGACAAGCTGATTACCCTCGATTATAGTTTGATTTTGGCTGCCAACTTCCTGCTCTACTTCGGATTTTGGCTCATTATTCCCGTCTTGCCGTTCTATCTTTCCGAAATCTTCAACGCCGAAAACACGACCATCGGCATCGTACTGTCAGGCTATACCGTGGCAGCCCTCCTCATACGCCCTTTCTCCGGATTTCTGGTCGACACGTTCGCGCGCAAACCCTTGTATCTGTTTTCCTATTTCATCTTCATGCTTCTGTTCGGAGGCTACCTCCTTGCCGGCGTTCTCTCCACTTTCATCTTGTTTCGCATTCTGCACGGCATATCGTTCGGCATGGTCACCGTTTCGGGCAATACGGTGGTTATCGACATCATGCCCTCTTCCCGCCGGGGAGAAGGATTGGGCTACTACGGACTGGCCAACAACATAGGAATGGCTCTCGGCCCGATGATCGGACTGTTTCTGCACGATTCGGGCACGAGTTTCCGGGTCATTTGCACGGCAGCCATCGCCGCCTGCCTGCTGGGAACCTTGGCCGTGGCCTTCATCCGGACACCGTATAAACCGACGGTACGACGGGAACCTCTCTCCTACGACCGCTTTTTCCTGTTGCAAGGCATTCCTGCCGGCATCAGCCTGCTCTTGCTCTCCATTCCCTATGGCATTACGACGAACTACGTGGCCATGTATGCCCACGAAATCGGACTATCGGTGCCGACAGGTTTCTTCTTCACCTTCATGGCCGGAGGAATGGCCATTTCGCGCATATTCTCCGGCCGATTGGTCGACCGCGGAAAAATCACACAGGTCATCTCCACGGGGCTTTACATCGTGGTCGTCAGCTTCTTTCTGCTTTCGGCCTGCGTCTATGTAGTCCGTTGGGATCATTTGGCCTGCGCCATTCTTTTCTTCGGCATTTCCCTGATGCTGGGCATCGGATTCGGCATCATGTTTCCGGCCTACAACACCCTGTTCGTCAATCTTGCGCCCAACACCCAACGGGGAACCGCAACATCGACCTACCTCACTTCGTGGGACGTAGGCATCGGCATAGGCATGGTGGCCGGAGGATACATTGCCGAAAAACTGTCATTCGACAAAGCCTACCTGTTCGGCGCATGCCTTACGGTGGTTTCCACTTTCTATTTCAACCGAAAGGTAGCTCCACATTACCATCTTCATAAATTGCGATGAGAAAAAAAGAACGATACGAAAAAGTTATGGCATGGTTTCAAGCCAACATTCCCGTAGCCGAAACCGAATTGCATTACAACAATCCTTACGAACTGCTGATTGCCGTGATTCTCTCGGCACAATGCACAGACAAGCGGGTAAACCTGATCACGCCGGCTCTGTACCGCGCTTTCCCCACTCCCGAATCTCTGGCGGCAAGCACCCCGGATGAAGTGTTCGAATACATCCGAAGCGTATCTTACCCCAACAATAAGTCGAAGCATCTGGTGGGCATGGCGAAGATGCTGGTGGAAAAACACGGCAGCCAAGTGCCCGAAAGCCTCGAGGAGCTGATCAAACTGCCCGGCGTAGGCAGAAAGACGGCCAATGTCATTCAATCCGTCGTATTTAAAAAAGCGGCCATGGCGGTCGATACGCATGTGTTCCGCGTCAGCCACCGCATCGGCTTGGTTCCCGACACTTGCACCACTCCGCTCAGCGTGGAGAAAGAACTGGTGAAGCACATCCCCGACGAGTTGATCCCGATAGCCCATCACTGGCTCATCCTGCACGGGCGATACGTATGCACGGCACGAACGCCCAAGTGTGCGGCATGCGGCCTGCAGACCATGTGCAAATATTTCTGTAAGACTTATAAAGTTACGCAAGCCCCGCCCACCGACCCGGAATAAATGACAAAATTATAACCGGTTACGGAAATAAATAGTAACTTTGCAGCTATCCAATCGGAGACGTTTATCACTTATTAATTGAAATAAAGTATTATGCAGACAATTGACAAATTCAACTTCGCCGGTAAAAAGGCGTTTGTTCGTGTGGACTTCAATGTGCCTCTGGACGAGAACTTCAACATTACGGACGACACCCGTATGCGTGCCGCGCTTCCTACTTTGAAGAAGATTCTGGCGGACGGCGGAAGCGTCATCATCGGTTCACACTTGGGACGTCCGAAAGGCGTTGCCGATAAGTTCTCCCTCAAACACATCCTCAATCATCTTTCCGAATTGTTGGGTGTAAAATGCCAATTCGCCAACGACTGCATGGGCGAAGAAGCCGCAGCCAAGTCGGCTGCACTGAAACCGGGCGAAGTGTTGCTGCTCGAAAACCTCCGCTTCTATGCCGAAGAAGAAGGCAAACCCAGAGGATTGGCCGAAGATGCCGGCGAAGAAGAAGTGGCCGCAGCCAAGAAAGCCGTGAAGGAAAGCCAAAAAGAATTCACCAAAAAGCTCGCTTCGTATGCCGACTGTTACGTGAACGACGCATTCGGAACGGCTCACCGTGCGCACGCATCGACGGCGCTCATCGCCAAATACTTCGATACGGACAACAAGATGTTCGGTTATCTGATGGAAAAAGAAGTGAAAGCCGTGGATAAGGTGCTGCACGACATCAAGCGTCCGTTTACGGCCATCATGGGCGGATCGAAGGTGTCATCAAAGATCGAGATTATTGAAAATCTGCTCAACAAAGTGGACAACCTCATTATAGCAGGCGGCATGACCTACACATTTGCCAAGGCGCAGGGCGGTAAGATCGGACTTTCCATCTGTGAAGACGACAAACTCGACCTCGCTCTCGACCTGATCAAGAAAGCCAAGGAGAAGGGTGTCAACCTCGTGTTGGCGGTAGATGCGAAAATAGCCGACTCGTTCTCCAACGACGCCAACACGCGCATTTGCTCCGTAAATGATATTCCCGACGGATGGGAAGGTTTGGACATCGGCCCCGAAACGGAAAAGATATTTGCCGAAGTCATCCGTCATTCAAAAACGATTCTTTGGAACGGCCCGACCGGCGTATTTGAATTCGACAACTTCACACACGGTTCGCGCGCAGTGGGCGAAGCCATTGTAGAGGCCACGAAACAAGGAGCTTTCTCACTTGTGGGAGGAGGAGATTCCGTGGCTTGCGTAAACAAGTTCGGTATGGCCGACGGCGTTTCTTACGTATCTACGGGAGGCGGAGCGTTGCTCGAAGCCATCGAAGGCAAAATACTCCCCGGCATTGCCGCCATCAAGGAGTAAGCCTTGTATTTCCACACAAAAAGGGCTGAGTTGAAACAGAAGTTTCGGCTCAGCCTTTTGTTTTCCCCCGAAACGCGGTCGTTGGAAAAATCGCCATCTCTCCAAATGAACTATTTGAAAAGCCTTTCGATATCTTCTTCTCTGATGGTGGCGAGTATTGTCTTGCCGTCGGGCGTATAATTGGGCGATGAGGTGGCGAACAGACAGTCGACCAAGGCGGTCATCTCGTCGGCCGAAAGTACCTGACCATAAACGATGGCCGCCGCGCGAGCCAACGACAGGGCAAGGATGCCGCGAACCTCCTCTTTCACGTCGCTGCCTTTCTCCATCGCCGTGTGCAGCATGTTGCGCACCAGCTCCACGGGATTCAATCCCTCCACGCCCGAGGGAATGGCGTTGACGGCATAACTGCCTCCCCCCAGATCGCTCAGATCGAAACCCACGGCCTGCAAATCGTCCATGATGCTGTGCAAAACAGCCGCCTCGGAGGCCGGAAGCTGGAGTATTTCGGGAAAAAGAACACCTTGCGAAACACCCTGTTTACGACCGATCTGAGCCATGTAACGTTCAAACAGCACACGCACATGCGCCCGGTGCTGATCGATGAGCATCAAGCCCGATTTGACCGAAGTCAGGATAAAACGCCCCTTGAACTGCAAATGTTGATTGCTCTTCTCCACGGCGGGGGAAGCGTACAGAGAAGACGGAACGGCAGAAGAAGGTACGGACACCGACACATTGTCGGAATCGGAAACGGCCGACGACTCCCAATCGGCCTCGGGCAACGGCTCATCGGCATGCCCCGCCTTGTGTGCTCCCTCATACAAACTCTCCCACTCCACAGGCGGGCGGTTATATCCCGAACCTTCGGTCTTGAAGGGGTTGAAGTCGGCATTGTAGTTCACTTTCGGCGGCCCCGCGGGAAGCGATTGCCGGTCGAAGACAGGAATGTCGGGCATGTCGTCCGTATCAAAGTCGATGGAGGGAACAGCGCTGAACTTACCCAGCGACTCCTTGACGGCAGCCATGAGAATCTGCCAAACGGCCTGTTCGTTTTCAAACTTAATTTCGGTTTTCGTCGGATGAATATTCACGTCGATGTTGGCCGGATCGACTTCGAAATAGAGAAAATAGGAAACCTGCTCGCCGGTGGGTATGAGCTGTTCGTAGGCCTCCATCACCGCCTTATGGAAATAAGGATGGCGCATATATCGGTTGTTGACGAAGAAATACTGATGAGCGCCCTTCTTGCGGGAGCTTTCCGGAGTACCCACGTATCCGGAGATGTTGACCATGGACGTCTTTACCTCGAGGCTCAACAACTGCTGATTCAATTTCTTGCCGAAGACGGACAGGATACGTTGCCGAAGGGTGGTGACGGGAAGGTTGAAGAGTTCCGCATCGTTGCTGTGGAGCGTGAAAGCCACTTCCGGATGCACCAAGGCTATGCGCTCGAACTCGGTGAGTACATTGCTCAACTCGGTCGAATTGCTTTTCAAAAACTTCCGACGGGCGGGAATGTTGAAAAAAAGATTCTTGACCGAAAAGTTACTTCCCTTGGCACACGACACCACTTCCTGACGCTCGACTTTCGAACCGGAAATGACCAGATGCGTGCCCAACTCTTCGGAGGCAAGACGCGTGCGCAGTTCGACCTCGGCCACAGCGGCAATGGAAGCCAGTGCCTCGCCACGAAATCCCATCGTGCGCAGGGCAAAAAGGTCGGAGGCTTCTCTTATCTTGGACGTGGCGTGCCGTTCAAACGACAAGCGGGCGTCGGTTTCGGACATGCCTTTTCCGTCGTCGATAACCTGAATCTCCGTTTTTCCGGAGTCGGTCACCAGCACGTGAATGTTTTGCGCATCGGCATCGATGGCGTTTTCCACCAGTTCTTTGACAACAGAGGCCGGACGCTGTATCACTTCTCCGGCCGCTATCTGATTGGCCACCGCATCGGGCAGCAAACGAATAATATCACTCATTGTTTATTTATAAAACGAATCTCGAAAAGTCACAGGCTTCAGTCCTTCTCCATCACGGCCTATTGTCCGACGGAGAAGAACGAAACAGGAGGACGGCTTCCGCCTCTAAAAAGACCAGCTTCCGGTATGCAAATAATGCCAGAGGAAAAGCAGAAGACCAATGATGATCAATATGATGCCGACGGATATCGGCTTCTTTCCGCTTGTTTTCCGACGCTTGAGGTGGGTCGTCGCCTCCACGAACTTTCCGCGAATATCTTCCGGAGCAAATTCTTTCTCGGGCAACATTCCCAAATCGCGCTTGGCTTCTTCTTCCATCTTCTGAAGTTTCTCCTTACGCTCGTCCACATAAATGTATTGATGATTGAACCCCCGGGGCTTCCTCATCGAACCGCCAAATAGTTTCATGGCTATCTCATGTTTATCAGGTTTCTTTTATCGGTATTGGGCTTACGGTCGATAGTCTTTTTCATCGTCTCGCCCGCTTTCTTTCCGCGCCAGTTGAAAATGTCTTCTTTATTGAGGGGACGTATGTACTCGAACCAGGCGAAATCGGGCAGTTTCATTTTGTCGGCCGGAATCTGATTCATCGGATACATCACGCCATTCGATTTACCGACCATTTTGGCTTCTTCCATTTTACGTTCTCGCATGTAGAGGTGCAGCAGACTGCCTTCGGCCGTATTGAAGCCGATCATCGTGCTGTCTTTTTCCTCCGGATAGAAACCGATGCGCACATTGCCTATCACTTCCACACGCCGGATGTCGCCGCCCTCGAAATAGGCCTTGATTTCTTTACCCGACACTTGGTTGTAATGAATGCTGTCTTTCTGTTCTGCCGTAAAGGCCTGATTGACGATATGCGCCCAATCAATGGTACTGTCGTTCATGTAAATTCTGATTTCCTCGCCGAGCAACTGCTGTCCTTCGTTCCAAAGAATCGGGTCGCGATACATCGTCATGCACGAGTCTTTGGAGTTATAAACAAGCGAATCGCACACGCCCTGCACATCCGTGCGATAGATGCGCACTTTATGATAAGCCTTTATCAGGCGATAGAGCGAATCGGTCTTGAGGTGATAGGAAATCATTTGCAGCGTATCGGCATGCATAAAGAGGCTGTCGCCTTGCGAATAGTCCACCGCCACGGCACGCTTCGTGGCCAGTGCCGAATCGGTAAGCTCGTTATAGAAACAATAATCGCCGGTCAGCATATTCTTGTTGACCGTATCGTTCATCTCCACATTGTCAAAGGCCTCTCCGTATCCGGCATTCCGGTCGTAGAACAGGCTGTCGCCCGTCAGCTTTTTGCCTTCGTTCGTGAGCACCGAACGGTTGAGCAGACGGGCATGGCCGGTTTGCGTGTTGTAAGTGCCGAATTCGGAATAGATGTGGTTGTTTTCGTTGATGATGTCCGAAGGTCCCAAAATAGTGGCCAACTTCGTAGCCGTATTATAATGCAAGGTATCGGACGTCATGGTAAACTTCGGATTCACCAGCTTGACGTCATGATTGAACACAGCCTGCTTGGTGGTGGGGCTGTATTCGCCCCAATCGGAGGTTAAGACGTTTTCTTCGTCCATCAGTGTTCCTCCCTCGAAATAGTAACCCAGATTGTAGATGCGATCGTAATTCAGGCTGTCGGCCAGTAAAGTAGTGTTCCGGTTGATCATCTTCACGTTCTCCCGAAGCTGGGCAATTTGTCCGATACCGTCATAAAACAGGTAATCGCCGTAGATGAAGAGCGTGTCGCCCTGTTCCATCCGAACGTTGCTGAACGCCTCGACCGAGTTGGTCGCTTCAAATATCAGCGCACTGTCACAGTACATGTACATACTGTCGTGCCTTAGTTTCACGTTGCCGACAAGCATCTGTACGCCGGGACGCGCCAGCTTATCCGCCTTTCCCTCATCGGCATGGAGCAGATAGACCCGCGTTCTCTTGTCTTCTTGCGAGGAAGCCGGTTTCGTTTTTTTGTCCTGCGCCAAAAGGCATACGCCAAACAGGCATAGAAAGCCTATCAGAAGCCATCTATGCCTGTCGGTGGATTGTATTGTTTTCCGTTTCAGCATATATCACATTAAGCTGTCAAACATCTATTCTATTTCACCCAACCCGGATAACGGAAGTCGCAATTCTGCCAATTTTCATTGATGCGCACATAGGTTTGTTTCTGCTTGTTGACAATCCATTTGTGCAATATTTCTTCCCGCCGTTTCTCTTCGACAATCGATTTGAGGTTTTGATAATCGTCGGCAACAGTCGCTTTATGTCCGTTAATTCTCGATTTCAGTTTAACAATGGCACAAACTTCTTTGCCGTCTTTCTCGCTGATCATAGTGAACGCCTTGGATATCTCTCCGATGTTCATTTTGTCCACCACTTTGGCCACATCCTGAGGCAAATCCTGCATTTCGAATTTGGAAGTGGTCACCCCCGTCTGCTGACTGATGTTTACCATCAAACCGTTATTGTTACGGGTGTCTTTGTCTTGCGAAAGAGCGGAAGCCGCTTCATCGAAAGTAAACTTATTGCTGCGAATGTCATCGGCTATCGAGTCCAGACGGGCGCAAGCGGCTGTCAAGTCTGTATCCGACACTTTGGGACGCAGCAGAATATGGCGTGTATTGACACGGTCTCCACGCTTCTCGATAAGCTGGATGATGTGATAACCGAACTCCGATTCCACAATTTTCGATACTTTCTTGGGGTCTTGCAAACTGAATGCCACGTTGGCATAAGCCGGATCGAGTGTACCCCGACCGCTAAAACCGATCTCACCGCCTCGCGCGGCAGAGCCTTTGTCTTCCGAATACATGCGGGCCAAAGTGGAAAACTCTATTTCGCCGTTGAGCACACGATCCGTATAACCGCGCAAACGTTGCTTGACGTCTTCTATTTCGGATACGGGAATCTTCGGTTGCAGCGTGATGATCTGCACTTCAACCTGTGTAGGTATATAAGGGATACTATCCTGAGGCAAGTCTTTGAAATAACGACGCACTTCGGCCGGAGTAATCTTGATGTCTCCCACCAGTTTTTGCTGCATCTTCTGAACTGTCAATCCGTCGCGGGCATTCTCTCTCAGCGTTTCACGAATCTGAGTGGAGGTTTTGTTGAAGTATTCTTCCATTTTCTCCTTAGAGCCTATCTGCTGTATGTACATATTCGTCAGATTATCCACCTGACGGATAATTTCCGCTTCGGAAACTTCGATACTGTCCAACTTGGCTTGATGCAGGAATAATTTCTGTACCGCGATTTCTTCGGGAATGATGCAATATGGATCGCCATTGAACCGGCGTCCATTATACAAAGCGTCAAGACGCGCTTCTTCCACATCCGATTTCAAAATGGCTTCGTCGCCTACCACCCATACGACCTCGTCGATAACATTATTTTGTGAAAAGGCGGGAAGAACACCCATCATAGCCCATACCCAGGCAATTACCCATTTCACGTTCACAAACTTCTTCATTCTTCGCTTTTAATAAAATGATAGTTAATCTTGTTCTTTTCCATAGCCTGCTGATACAAATCCGCTTTGGCCTGTTGCAAAAATTCGCTCTGTTTCTGTTGGAGCAAAAGTTCTTGTACTTTCCAACGGGCCGCCTCATACGGTTCGATTTCGCCCGACGCACGAAAATCGGTTACATGCAAAAAGTAATAGAACCCCGCATCGCGCAACTCAATTTTCCGGTTACGGTTGATATATTCTTCCGACAAGGCCACGTTGTTAGGCAACTTATCCAGTATCTCCGCCACCGGAACCCATTTATCGAGAAAATAGTCATACTTCACTGCGTTCTGCAAGCTGTATTTCTCCAACTGATCAATGGCTTTCTGATCTTGTGAAGCATACCAACGCCGCACATTGTTCAGTTTCGGCGCTGTCAACGGCACTTTGAGATATAGTCCTTTCACCAAAGGAGAACTCAAAACAAATAGTGTTTGGTTGGCTTCGTAAAAGCCGGCCACTTCTTGCTCCGTAACTTCGGCAGCCATCTTCTGCCTCACCAACTCCTGCTGATAAGTATGTAAGACCAAGGCTTTCCGATAGGCTTGCATGCGCTGTTCCAATTCGGCATTGTCGGGGATGTTGTTTTCTGCCTTTTCATAAAGCAATGTTTCTTCTATCCAATTACGAATGAAGCGATCGGCAAAATCGGCACTATCCTTGCCCGTAAGGCCGGCCGGAAGCGCAGCCATCAAGTCTTCCTGATACAAAAAAGAACCGTCCATTTCGACTAAAGGATTCTTTCCCTTATGGTCGTATTCCTGCTTACACGCTCCGAAGCAAAACACGATGACCGGAAGTAGGATGGCTATTCTCTTTATCAGCATGAAGCTATTCGTTATTGACGTACGAAGATAGTATAATAAATCTGTCGGCCTATTTATTCTTAACGGTTTTTAAAACCTCTTGGTCAATTTCAACCTCACCCCGGGCCCTTAAAGATTGCATCCATTGCCGGTTCTGCCAATCCAGATAGTCCTTGAGTACTTGTTCTCCCGCTTCCCGATAGTCTTTGGGGCCTTTTTGCTTTTCTCCCCACACAACCAAAAAAGGATGAGACGGAACAGGAACGTAACTTCCCTGTTTAAACACTTTCTTATCGACATAAGGGTTCATTCCTATCGCAAATAATCCTTGCTCCATCCGCACTTTCTTTTCGCCGTTCGGAGAAGTAAAATGTTGTTCTACAAGAGTAGCCCACTGTTGTTCCGGGGTTTTCTTCAGAAGTTTTTTCACCCGTTTTGCCGTTTTTTTATCGACACAATGAAGTACCGCCCCCCGATAGTGAGGCAATTCCCATCGGTAGGCATCGGCATGACGACGAAAATATTCGGAAAGTTCCTGAGAAGTAGGAGGCCTTAGCTGGGCTTCGGTACGTTGGGCCTCAGCAATCAGACAGCTGTCGGCATAAGATTGCAGTCGATGTTTCCATTCGGGATGTTTATCTTCGATTCGACGATATTCCGCATCGAGCAGCGACTTGGTCACAAATGCATCCAACTGCCGTTGTACAGCCGTTGGGAAAGAAGAAGCAAAACGCCGGAATTGTGCTCCCGTATAAGTTTGTCCGTCAATAGAAAACAAAACGTCGTCCGTAGTTCCTTCGGAAAGCAAATCGTGCATCGCTTTCGGATTCGGTTGCCAATTCCTTTCGCGTTTCAGGCGATCCACATATTTCTCTGTGGCTTTGTTCCAAACCGAATGAGGAATGCGACGTTCTCCCAAACGATTTCGGAATGTTTCATAGTCGGGCAGTTCTTCACGAGCCAGCACTCTGACCAAATGAATACCTTCGGGAGTGAAAAACGGTCTGGATACTCCGCCGACAGGCAGAGCATAGGCCACTTCGGCCAACTCGGCCGTCATTTCCAATTCGCAGAGCCATAATGTATCCTGCCGATCGGAAAAACGAGACAACACAGAGGAAAAACCGGATTCAAGATGTTCGCCAAGAACAAGAGACAAAGAGTCCATTCGCGCACGCTCCGTTTCTATCCGAGTCGGTGTTGCATTCTGCGGTAGGGACTTGAAAAGCTCCACCACCTGCACCATGCCTTTATGCCTGTTTTCCTTCAACTGCCGATACAGTCTTCCGATTTGTTGTTCGGCGGCTTCCGCATCCGTCAGGTATGAACGCAGGAGTGCATTACGATAGGCAGCCAGACGGCTACGGAAAGAAATCAGTGTATCGAGTCTGTCTGATTTGGCCAGTTGCAGTGCCAACTGCCTTTCCGCAAAAAGTTGGGCATAAGATTCCTTTGAAAGCGGTTCTTTCGCTTCTTGCAAATGTCGATGATAGGCTTGTTCAAAGACGCTCCGCCGCACGGCCAATCCGTTTACACGCATCAACACCGGATCTTCCTGCGCCCAAACGCCCAAAGAAAGAAGGAACAGACATCCCCCAATACACCATTTTTTCTTCATTCTTTTCTCCTGTGAAAAAATCCTCATCCGCTATCCGAAAACGCGATAAAGAAAGTTATGCAGACAAAGTCTGCCCTTCACACCGCTCCCTAAAGAGAAACTCCGAAAAGGTGAAGGACAGACTTTACCCAATGGGTACATCCCGCAACGGTTTTTACCTTATTCGGGGCGGCTATAGTTGGGCGATTCGCTCGTAATGGTCACGTCGTGCGGATGGCTTTCCATCACGCCGGCATTGGTGATACGGGTAAACTTGGCCTCATGCAGTCTCTCAATATTCTCTGCACCGCAATATCCCATGCCTGCACGCAAACCGCCCACAAGCTGGAAAATAACTTCATAGAGCGTTCCTTTATAAGGAACACGAGCGGCAATGCCTTCGGGAACCAATTTCTTTACATCATTGGTTCCGCCTTGGAAATAACGGTCTTTAGATCCGTTCTCCATTGCCTCGAGCGATCCCATGCCTCGATAAGACTTGAATTTACGTCCGTTAAAGATAATCGTATCGCCGGGCGATTCTTCAGTACCGGCCACAAGCGATCCGATCATCACGGAATAACCGCCCGCCGCCAATGCTTTAACCACATCGCCGGAATAACGCAAACCGCCATCGGCGATCAATGGTATTCCCGTGCCTTGCAACGCTTTAGCCACATCGTACACGGCCGACAACTGCGGCACACCGACGCCGGCCACAACGCGGGTCGTACAGATGGATCCCGGGCCGATACCGACCTTCACGGCATCCGCACCTGCATCGACCAGAGCTTTGGCCGCTTCGCCCGTGGCAATGTTACCCACCACGATGTCAATGTGCGGAAAACGCGCTTTGGCCTCTTTCAGTTTATCGATTACCGATTTCGAATGTCCGTGTGCCGTGTCGATTACAATAGCATCCGCTCCGGCATCGACCAAGGCCTGCATCCGATCGAGTGTGTCTTCCGTAACCCCCACGCCTGCCGCCACACGCAAACGTCCTTTGGAGTCCTTGCACGCCATCGGTTTGTCTTTAGCCTTCGTAATGTCTTTATAGGTGACAAGCCCTACCAGTTTGCCGTCTTTACCGATAATGGGCAACTTCTCGATCTTATGTTCTTGCAGGATTTGCGCCGCCGATTCCAAGTCGGTAGACTGATTGGTCGTTACCAACCGTTCTTTGGGAGTCATAACCCATTCTATCCCTTTGTTCATGTCTTTCTCGAAACGCAAATCACGGTTGGTGACAATGCCTACGAGATAACCGCCATCGTCCACCACGGGAATGCCGCCTATTTTATATTCGGACATCAGCTCAAGGGCATCCCTCACCGTGGCTCCGATCTTGATAGTCACCGGATCGTATATCATGCCGTTTTCGGCACGTTTTACAATGGCCACCTGACGTGCCTGTTCGGCAATGGACATATTTTTATGAATGACACCGATGCCCCCTTCACGTGCAATGGCAATAGCCATCTTCGCCTCGGTTACGGTATCCATGGCGGCTGTGACAAAAGGTATTTTCAATTCGATGTTCTTTGAGAACTTTGTCGTGAGTTCGACTGTGCGCGGCAAAACTTCGGAATAGGCAGGAATCAAAAGGACGTCATCGTAGGTCAGTCCATCCATAACGATTTTATCAGCAATAAATGACATAAGGCTATGTGTTTTAAAATTATTGCGTGCAAATATACGGCTTTTATTCCATTCCGTATATTTGCACGCCATAAAAATTTGGTTCCGAGAACCTGTTTCCGAAGCCTTTGCTTAGTTCGCCATTTCGGAAATAAACTTGATGCGTACCAAACGTACTTCTTCTTCCGTGAACTCATCACCCAGCTCGCTCAACGCATCGTCTATACGATCGGTCGTGGAGTCCTTGAAATAGTCGTAGATGTCATCCAGATGGTCCTCGTCCATAATTTCATCAAGGAAATAATCGATGTTCAACTTCGTACCCGAATAGACAATGGCCTCCACCTCGTCGAGCAACTCGCCAAACTCAATGCCTTTGGATAAAGCAATGTCATCCAAAGCAACTTTGCGGTCGATAGCCTGAATGATGGACACTTTCATTTTCGATTTATTGGCCACCGTACGTACGCGTAAATCTTCGGGACGTTCGATCTCATTTTCATCACAATGCCGCTTGATGAGTTTACAGAACTCTTCACCGTAACGCTTCGCCTTACCGGCTCCTACGCCCGGAATGTTTTGCAGTTCTTCCTGCGTCACGGGATAAATGGTGGCCATCGCTTCGAGCGAAGGATCTTGGAAGATGACATAGGGCGGCACTTCCAACTTTTTCGACAATTTCTTCCGCAAATCCTTGAGCATGGAATAAAGCACCGGGTCTACGGCACTCGACCCTCCGCCGCGCGCCGGAGTTTCCTCTTCCGTTTCTTCAAAATCGTTGTCTTCCACAATCTTGAAAGACACAGGCTTTTTCAGGAACTTATGCCCGGATTCGGTGACTTTCAGGAGCCCGTAATTTTCCACGTCTTTGCTCAGGTATCCGGCAATCAGCGCCTGACGGATAACGGCATTCCACGTTTTATCTTCTTCACCCATACCCGACCCGAACACTTCGAGGTCTTCGTGTAAATGGGCTTGTATTTCGGATGTTTCTTTGCCTTGTAGTATGTCGATAATATAATCAGCCTTAAATTTTTCTTTTACCGCGATGACGGTTTCTATCACCGCGCACAATAACTCTTGAGCCTCCACTTGTTTTTTAGGATTTAAACAGTTGTCACAATTTCCACAATTAGGTTCTGTATATTCTTCGCCGAAGTAATGCAGCAATGTTTTGCGGCGGCATACGGACGATTCGGCGTATGCAGCCGTTTCGAGCAAAAGCTGCTTACCGATTTCCTGTTCGGCGACAGGCTTGCCTTGCATGAATTTTTCCAACTTCTGCAAGTCTTTGTTGGTGTAGAAGGTGATGCACTCTCCCTTGCCTCCGTCGCGGCCGGCACGCCCGGTTTCCTGATAATATCCTTCCAGACTTTTAGGAATGTCATAGTGAATCACGAACCGGACATCGGGTTTGTCGATGCCCATGCCGAATGCGATGGTCGCCACGATGACGTCTACCTTCTCCATCAGGAAATCATCCTGATTTTTGGTGCGCGTGACCGAATCCATTCCGGCATGATAGGCACGTGCGTTTATGCCGTTTGCCTGAAGGATTTCTGCCAGTTCTTCGACTTTCTTCCGGCTGAGGCAATAGATAATCCCCGACTTGTCTTCGCTGCTCCGGATGTATTTGATGATCTCCTTGTCGATGTTGTTCGTCTTTGAACGTACCTCGTAATAAAGGTTCGGACGGTTGAACGACGACTTAAACACCTGCGCATCGACCATCCCCAGATTTTTTTGGATGTCGTGCTGCACTTTCGGCGTGGCCGTAGCCGTGAGAGCGATGACCGGAGCCTTGCCGATTTCATTGATGATGGGACGAATGCGACGATACTCCGGACGGAAATCATGCCCCCACTCCGAAATGCAATGCGCTTCGTCCACAGCATAGAAGGAGATTTTTACCGAACGCAGAAAATCGACGTTTTCGTCTTTCGTCAATGACTCGGGAGCGACATAGAGCAACTTGGTCTTTCCGGCCACGATATCGGTACGCACCTGATCGATGGCGCTTTTATTCAACGATGAATTTATGAAATGGGCCACGCCGTCTTCCTCGCTGAAATTACGCATGGCATCCACCTGATTCTTCATCAAGGCAATCAGCGGTGAGATAACGATGGCCGTCCCGTCCATCAGCAGCGAAGGCAACTGATAACACAGTGACTTTCCGCCTCCGGTAGGCATCAGCACAAACGTGTCTTTCCCGTCAAGCAAATTTTGAATGATTGCTTCTTGATTTCCTTTGAATTTGTCGAATCCGAAAAAACGTTTCAGTTCATCTGTTAAATTACTCTTTCCCGACATTTTTACTTTAATTGTTCTTGTTCAGTCTGCGATTACACTTTATAGAGGCTTCTTGTACAGAGAGCCTAACAAAGTTATAAACAACTTCGTAATTACCAAGCAAAAGGGATTAAATATTTTCTCGGAAATGCCTGTGAAATCGTTTTTCGCACACCTTAACACCTATTCAATCAGGCCGTTTGCAGCCGTTCGAGATTGGCTTTCTCAAGCTGCTGCTCGGCATACTCCAGCGTCACCCGATATTCCGTCTTCTTCTCCGAAGGTATTTCGAACATCACATCCATCATGATGGTTTCCACGATGGAGCGCAGTCCGCGGGCGCCCAACTTATATTCAACGGCTTTGTCTACGACGTATTCGAAGACCGCTTCATCGAATGTCAGACGAACACCGTCCATCTCGAACAACTTGACGTATTGTTTGATGATGGAATTCTTCGGTTCGGTCAGAATGGAACGCAACGCGCTACGGTCGAGCGGGTTGAGATAGGTCAGTACGGGCAAACGACCGATGATTTCGGGAATCAGCCCGAACGATTTCAGGTCTTGCGGGGCGATATACTGCATCAGGTTGTTCTTGTCGATGGTTGCCGTATGCCGCGAAGCCGTGTAACCGACCACATGCGTGTTCAGCCGTTGGGCGATTTTCTTCTCGATTCCGTCGAACGCACCTCCGCAAATAAACAGGATGTTCTTCGTATTCACCGGAATCATCTTCTGGTCGGGATGTTTGCGTCCGCCCTGTGGGGGAACGTTGACCACCGACCCTTCGAGCAGCTTGAGCAGTCCTTGCTGTACGCCTTCGCCGCTCACGTCGCGCGTAATCGAAGGATTATCGCCCTTACGGGCAATCTTGTCGATTTCATCGATGAACACAATGCCCCGTTCGGCTTCAGGCACGTTATAATCCGCCACCTGAAGCAAGCGGGTCAGGATGCTTTCGATGTCTTC
>JBHAEN010000123.1:0-13928 GCA_041855645.1 Bacteroides sp.
CCCAAAGTACCTGAGGCCAAAGCATGAAATCGGCCGTGGCGAAGCCCGTGGAAGTTTGTATGGATACGACTTGGAACAACGATTTCCGGAAGGCTTCTTCCGTGCCGAATCCGGAATGGTAGTGCAGTCCCAGCCCGATGAGTGTTGTAAAGAGGACGACGCAGAAAAAGTAGAATTTCAGTTCGGCATCATGAAGGAACTTCTTGAACTTCCCGTTCACCAATACCAAAAGCAGGGTAAAATTGATGCCCGACAGAAACATGAACAGCGTGATGACGTATTCGATGTAGCTCGAATCGTAGGCCGCAATGCTGGCCTGACGTGTCGAGAAGCCCCCGGTGCTGGCTGTGGTAAAAGCGTGGCAGATGCTTTCAAACAGGTTCATGCCGCCGAACATGAGCAGCACGATGAGTAAGGCGGTCATTCCGGTATAAATGCTCCATATCCATTTGGCTGTCACGCCGATGCGCGGATGCACCTTGTCTTTCGTAGGCCCGCTGGACTCTGCGGCGAACACCTGAATGCCGCCGACGCCGAAAATGGGCAGTACGGCGATGGTGAAGAACACGATGCCGAGTCCGCCGATCCATTGCGTCATGGAACGCCAGAAAAGAATGCCGTGCGGCATTTCTTCGATGTTATTCATAATCGTGGCTCCCGTACTGGTGAAACCGGACATGGTTTCAAAGAAAGCGTTTGTCACGTCGGGGATGTAGCCGCCGATGAGGTAGGGCAACATGCCGAACAGCGAAAAAGCCACCCACGACAAACTGACGATGACATAACCGTCGCGGCGGTTGAGTGATTTCTCCGCTCCTTTTCCCACGCCCAGAAGTGCGATGCTTACGCTCAGCGACACGAGTGCCGAAAGCAGAAAACTTTTCCAGTCGTTCTCGCCATAAAAGATCGAAACGCTGCCGCAGATCACCAACATGGCGGTTTCGATCAGCAACAGGAAGCCTATGATGCGGTATATCATCTTCGAATTGATCATGGACGGACGGGAAGAAACGTTTAATGGAAGTATTTTTCAATCTTTTTAATCATCATGCTCAAACAGAATACCACGACGTGGTCGCCGGGAAGGATTCGCGTGTTGCCGGTCACAAGCATGCCTTCGCCGTTGCGTATCATGCCGCCGATGGTGACTCCCCGCGGCAGTCCGAGGTCCTTGATGAGGTGCTTGGTGATTTTCGTGCCTTCGTGTACGGTAAATTCGGCCACGTCGGCATTGGCGAATGTGAGGCTCTTTACGTTCGACACATCGGCGTCGAGCATCATTTGGTAGATGTGTCCGGCGGCAATCATCTTCTTATTGATGACCGTGCCGATGTCGAGGCTTTCGGCCATTCCGATGTAATCGATGTTCTCTACTTCGGCCACCGTTTTTTTCACTCCCATCCGTTTGGCGGCGAGGCAGGCGAGGATGTTCGTTTCTGAGTTACCCGTCAGTGCCACGAAAGCATCCGTCGTTTGAAGTCCCTCTTCGGTGAGGAGCGAGAGATCGCGTCCGTCGCCGCTGATGATCATCGTGCGGTCGTCGAGCAGTTCCGTCAGGCGTGTGCAGCGGGCGGGGTCTTTTTCCACGATTTTCACCTGCATGTATTCGGGGACGTATTGCGCCGTACGGACGGCAATGCGACTTCCGCCCATGATCATGACGCTGCGCACGTCGGCGAAGTCTTCCTTGCCGGCTATTTTGCGGATGTAGGGGATGTACTTGCGCGTGGTGGTGAAATAGACGATGTCGTTCAGCTGAATGGAGTCTTCGCCGCGCGGAATGATGGTTTCCGTACCGCGTTTGATGGCCACCACGTGGTAGGGAATGTCGCGGCTTCCCAATTCGTACAGAGGAATGTTCAGTATTTGTGCGCTTTCGCGCATCTTGACGCCCAGCAGGACGAGAGCTCCGCCGCAAAACTCCCACCATTGGCGAATCCAGCTCATGCGCATGGAGGCCACGATTTCTTTGGCGGCAAGCATCTCCGGATAGATGAGTGAATCGACCCCCAATTTCAGAAAGAACTCTTTGTTTTTGGGTTGCAGGTATTCGTAGTTGTCTATCCGGGCTACGGTTTTCTTGGCGCCCAGATTGCTGGCTATCATGCAGGCGGTCATGTTGCGGCTCTCGTCGGGGGTGACGGCGATAAAGAGGTCGGCTTCCTTCACACCGACTTCCTTCAGTGCCGCGATGGACGAAGGCGAGGCGACGACGGTCAGCAAATCGAAGTTGGAACTGAGCGTGTTGAGCTTTTCTTCATCATCGTCGATGAGGATGATGTCCTGCCGCTCGCGCGACAGCAGTTTGGCCAAATGGGTCCCGACGTTTCCCGCGCCGGCTATGATGATTTTCATCTTAGGGATTGTTGTAAAACTTGTGCAATGCTTTCCTCATCCATGCCGCAGAGCCGGTATAGTTCCTGAACGGTTCCGTGTTCGACGAACTTGTCGGGCACTCCGAGGCGTTTCACCGAGGGCGTATAGCCGTGATCGGCCATGAATTCCAAGACGGCGCTTCCCATGCCTCCGCGGATGACGCCGTCTTCAATGGTGACGATGCATCCGAATTTTCGACCGACCTCATGAAGCAGTTCTTCGTCGAGCGGTTTCAGGAAGCGGAGGTCATAGTGGGCGATGCTCTTTCCGCTCTCCGCTTCGGCGGCGGCGATGGCTTTGGCGGCTATGTTGCCGATGGGGCCGATGGTGACGACCGCCATGTCGTCGCCATCTTTCATGCGGCGTCCTTTGCCCACGGGGATGGCTTCGAGCGGGCATTTCCATTCCGTGAGCACGCCTCTTCCGCGCGGGTAACGGATGACGAACGGACCTTGTCCGGGTTGTCGGGCGGTGTACATCAGGCGGCGCAACTCGTGTTCATCCATGGGCGAGGCAATGGTGAGGTTGGGGACGGGACGCAGATAGGCCATGTCGAAAACTCCGTGGTGCGTGGGGCCGTCTTCGCCCACCAGTCCGGCGCGGTCGAGACAGAGTACGACGGGCAGATTGGGCAGGGCAACGTCGTGAATGAGGTTGTCGTAGGCGCGTTGCATGAACGACGAATAAATGTTGCAGAAGGGTTGCAGTCCGTCTTTGGCCAAACCTCCCGAGAAAGTGACGGCATGTCCTTCGGCTATACCCACATCGAAAGCGCGATCGGGCATGGCTTCCATCAACAGATTCATGGAGCAGCCTGAAGGCATGGCGGGCGTGATGCCCACGATGTTCGGGTTGGCTGCCGCCAGTTCCACGAGTGTTTCCCCGAACACGTCCTGATACAGTGGCGGCATGCCTTCCGTATTGTTCACGATGCGTACGCCCTTTTGCGGATCGAACTTTCCCGGCGCGTGCCATTCGGTGGCGTGTTTTTCGGCGGGGGCGAATCCTTTCCCTTTCGTGGTGTGCAAATGCAGAATCTTCGGGCCTTTGAGGTCTTTGATGTCGCGCAGCACGCGGGAGAGATTCACCACGTCGTGTCCGTTGATGGGGCCGAAGTAGCGGATGTTCATTCCTTCAAAAATGTTTTGCTGCTGTGCCGCCATCGACTTCAGGCTGTTGCCGAATCGGATGAGGGCTTTGCGCCGTTCTTCGTTCAGGATGCCGAGTTTGAATAGCAGTTTGGACGTTTTGAATCGCAACTGGTTGTAGCGGTTCGAGGTGGTGAGATTGAACAGGTATTCTTTCATGCCTCCCACGCTTCGGTCGATGGACATGTCGTTGTCGTTGAGGATGATGAGGAGGTCGTTCGGTGTGGTCGAAGCGTTGTTCAGCCCCTCGAAGGCCAGTCCTCCGCTCATGGAGCCGTCGCCGATGACGGCCACGACGCGTCGGTCGGTTTCTCCCTTCCGTATGGCGGCCACAGCCATGCCGAGCGCAGCCGATATGGAGTTCGACGCATGTCCGCAGGTGAACGTGTCGTATTCGCTTTCTTCGGGCGAGGGGAAGGGGCGGATGCCGCCCATCTTTCGGTTGGTGCAGAAGTTTTCGCGCCGTCCCGTGAGTATCTTATGTCCGTAAGCCTGATGCCCCACATCCCACACGATGCGGTCGTAGGGCGTGCGATAGACGTAATGCAACGCCACCGTCAGCTCCACGGTTCCGAGGCTGGCGGCAAAGTGTCCCGGATTGCACGAAAGCTCGTCGATGATGTTGTTCCTGAGCTCATCGCAAACTTCGGGAAGCTGATTTACGTTCAGCCGTCGCAAGTCATCGGGGGTATTGATGGTACGTAGCAGGTTGTATGTCGGCTCTTTCTTCATAGTTCAAAGCAATTTGCTGCAAAAGTAAGAAAAGAAAGCGAATACGCCACTGTGTCGGTCTAAATAACGAGAGGCAAGCCCGTCGAAAGCCGGGGAGCATTTTGGGGAAGTCGATATGAAGGCGGCTTCCGCCGCATCGATCGGCTTTTTCCGTCGGAGCGAAGAAGGCTTTTGTATGCATAAAATTATTCGTTTGCCTGCACCCAAACGAAAGTTTCACTGCACCCGCTTTTTCGTTTGGGTGCAGACCAACGAAAAGGAAGGTGCAGGCCGACGGTCGATTTTATGCGGCGAAAGGAAATGTGCAGTGAACAGGCGTAAGCAGACGAATGCATGCCGGCCGCGTCTTTGTTCCGAAGCCGTTTCTCAGGGGCCTGACCGTGCATTGTCCGCAGTTTCGAATCCGCGTCGGCGGATGTCCGTGGCGCAGAGGCGCAATGCGAAGAGATGAGCCGTCGGTTTGTCTTTTCTTCCTTTTATGGCTGTGCGGGAAGAGACGGTTGTCCGCTGCGCCGGAATGGAAGAACCGAACGGTGGGAAGTTGTCGAAAAAGTGTGTTGTAAAGCATGTTTTGAGTTTGTTAACAGATTGTTTCTTTTTGAATTACGAAATGTTCGTACTTTTACGAAAGTTTCGTAGACTAATTATTTTCATCGATAATGATTATGGAAAGACTCACCAATCAAGAAGAAGAAGCCATGCTTTATATTTGGGAGCTCGGCAGTTGTTTTGTGAAAGACCTCGTGGCCAAGTATGCGCCACCGCCGCCGCCCTATACCACGGTGGCCTCCATCGTGAAGAACCTCGTGCGCAAAGGATATGTCAATCCGCATCGGGTGGGCAATACATACCGGTATGTGCCGGCCATCCGCGAATCGGAATACAAACGGCAGTTCATGAGCGTCGTGGTTCGCGACTATTTCAGAAATTCCTACAAAGAGATGGTTTCCTTCTTTGCCCGCGACCGAAAGATTTCGGCCGATGAGCTGAAAGAAATCATTTCACTCATCGAAAAAGGAAAAGAGTAAGAACCATGTATAACTCCTCAAAACTCCCGTTGCCATGACGCCCGAAGTTGCCTATTTCCTGAAAGTGAACGTAGCCATTGCGCTGTTCTACGCCTTTTATCGCTTGTTTTTCCACCGCGACACGTTTCTCCAATGGCGTCGTGCGGCTTTGCTCGGCTTTCTGGCCGTATCGCTGCTCCATCCGCTGCTCAACCTCGAGACGTGGGTGAAGAATAGCGAACCGATGACGGCGATGGCCGATTTGTATGCCGCTTACGTACTGCCGGAATTTTCCACGGCATCCGCCGTTCCCGCCACCGTGGATTGGAATGCCCGTCTGCTCACCCTTTCCGCCATAATTTATATAAGCGGCGTGTCATTGTTCGTTCTGCGGATGCTCATACAGTTGGCCAGCCTTGTCCGCTTGCATTTCCGTTGCGCGAAAAGCACGGTCGCCGGCGTGCGGGTGCATCTGCTGAAAAGTCCGTTGGGGCCGTTCTCTTTCTTCCGCTGGATATTCGTCAACCCCTACGAGCATACTGACGGCGAACTGAACGAAATCCTCATACACGAACAGACACACGTGCGGCAATGGCACTCGATCGACGTGATCGTGGCCGAGCTGATGTGCATCGGTTGCTGGTTCAATCCTTTCGTATGGCTGGTGAAACGAGAGATACGCAACAACCTTGAGTATCTGGCCGACCGCAACGTCATTGAATCCGGATACGACTCGAAATCCTACCAGTACCACTTGCTGGCGCTGGCTCATCAAAAGGCTATAGCAAACCTGTCAAATAATTTCAAAGTTTTACCCATTAAAAACAGAATCTACATGATGAACAAGAGAAAAACCAAACAAATCGGTCGGAGTAAGTATTTGCTGTTCCTGCCTCTGGCTACACTGCTGCTGACCGTGAGCAACATCGAAGCCGTGGCGCGCGCCACCCGTGCGTGGGCGGAAGAAACGATGCCCGTCTTGACCGGCGGCGTTCTGCCTCAGCCCGAAGTGCAGATGGCCGAGTCGGATACCATTCCTCCTCCGCCTCCTCCGAGACAAAAGAACGCTTCGAAAAAAGAAACCGTTTCTCCGCCTCCGCCACTTACGGATTCAAAACAAAAACCGATGAAAACCGCTGCCGGCGATCAGGTATTTGAAGTGGTGGAAGACATGCCCGAATTTCCCGGCGGTCAGTCCGAACTGATGAGTTTTCTTGCAAAAAACGTCAAGTATCCTGTCGAAGCACACGAAATACAGGGTCGTGTCATCGTGAGTTTCGTGGTACGGAAAGACGGCAGCATCTCCGACGCTGAGGTCGTGCGTAGCGTGGCTCCCTCTCTCGACCAAGAGGCGCTTCGCGTGATTAACTCCATGCCGAAGTGGAAACCCGGCAAGCAACGCGGTCAGAACGTCAACGTGAAGTACGTGGTGCCTTTGATTTTCCGCTTGGAAGGTGGCGACAAGAAGCCCGTTCAGGATGAAGGCGCGGGTTCCGATCCGGTGAAAGCCGCTGCCGGCGATCGGGTGTTCGAGGTGGTGGATGAAATGCCCCGGTTTCCCGGCGGTCAGTCCGGACTGATGGACTTCCTTACGAAAAACGTCAAATATCCTGCCGGAGCGTCGACAGAAAAAGAGGGAAGTCGCGTCATCACGAGTTTCGTGGTACGGAAAGACGGCAGCGTCACCGATGCTAAGATCGTGCGCGGCGTAGATCCTCTCATCGACGCCGAAGCGCTTCGGGTAATCGGCCTCATGCCGAAATGGGAACCGGGCAGGCAGCGCGGTCAGGCGGTGGATGTGAAATACACCCTGCCCTTTATATTCCGGAAGTAGCCAAGACAGTCGTTCACACGGCAAAATAAACGCCGAAACGAAAAAAAACGGCAATATTGTTTGTTGTTTGATGAAAAGTGTTACTTTTGCACCGAAAACAAAACAAATCAACGCAAAAAGCAGAGATTAAGATGAAATCATTTACTTATGCATATAGCTTCTTCTTTTACTTTTACTTTAGCCACAAAGTAGAGCGGGAGTTCGTATGTGTCAGGTAAGAAAGACGCTTCGAGTTTGAAACAAGAAACAAAATCATAATGAAATCCCGCTCCCGGATCTTGGAAGCGGGATTTTTTTATAGAGTAATCAATTAAAAAAGACAGAATGAAAAAGGTAGCCATACAGGGAGCTCGCGGCTCTTACCATGACATTGCGGCGCATCAATTCTTCGAAGGTGAAGACATAGATCTGATCTGTTGTGCCTCTTTTGAAGACGTTTTCGACACAATTCGTTCCGATAACCGCGTGGTGGGTATGCTCGCCATTGAGAACACCATTGCCGGAACCCTGTTGCAAAACAACGAATTGCTCCGTCAGAGCGGCACACAGATCATCGGCGAACACAAACTGCGCATTTCTCACAGTATCGTATGTCTGCCCGACGAAGATTGGGATGATCTGACGGAAGTCAACTCGCATCCCATAGCCCTGATGCAATGCCGCGACTTCCTCAATCGCCACCCGAAACTCAAGGTCGTGGAAACCGAAGATACGGCCCTCAGTGCAGAAATCATCCGTCGCGACAATTTGAGCGGACATGCGGCCATCTGTTCGCGTGCTGCCGCCGAACTCTACGGCATGAAAGTGCTCGAATCGGGCATCGAAACCAACAAGCACAATTTCACGCGCTTCCTCGTGGTGGCCGATTCGTGGCAGGCCGACGAACTTCGCCGGGAGGCGCCTTCCGTCAACAAGGCAAATCTGGTTTTTACCCTGCCCCACACCGAAGGAAGCCTGTCGCATGTGTTGTCCATTCTTTCGTTCTATCACATCAACCTCACGAAAATACAGTCTTTGCCCATCATCGGGCGCGAGTGGGAATATCGTTTCTACATCGATGTGGCTTTTGCCGATTACCTGCGTTACAGGCAAGCCATTTCGGCCATTACTCCGCTGACTAAGGAATTAAAGATATTAGGCGAATATGCAGAAGGAAAAACAAATGTATAGCGTGCAGCCCGCTACCCGTTTGGGAAGCGTGAGCGAGTACTATTTTTCGCGTAAGCTGAAAGAAGTCGCACGAATGAATGCCGAAGGAAAAGACATCATCAGCCTCGGCATCGGAAGCCCCGATATGCCGCCCTCGGCAGAGTCGATCGAAACCCTGTGTCGCGAGGCGCGCAATCCCTCCGGACACGGTTATCAACCCTATAACGGCGTGCCGGAACTGCGTGAAGCCTTTGCCCGTTGGTATCGCCGTTGGTATGGCGTAGAATTGAATGCGGCGAACGAAATATTGCCGCTCATCGGATCGAAAGAGGGTATCCTGCACATTACGCTGGCCTTCGTCAATCCCGGCGATCGCGTGCTCGTACCCAATCCGGGATACCCCACTTACACTTCGCTCAGCACTTTGCTCGGAGCGGAAGTGGTGCATTACGATCTCACGGACTCTACCGGATGGCTGCCCGATTTCGATGCGCTCGAACGGATGGACCTGAGTCGTGTGAAGCTGATGTGGACAAACTATCCACACATGCCTACGGGAACGAATGCCACTCCCGAACTTTACGAACGATTGGTGGACTTTGCCCGTCGTAAAGGCATAGTCGTGGTCAATGACAATCCGTATAGTTTCATTCTCAACGATCGCCCGTTGAGTATTCTTGCCGTGGAAGGGGCGAAAGAATGTTGCATCGAACTCAACTCCATGAGTAAGAGTCACAATATGCCCGGATGGCGTATCGGGATGATTGCTTCGAATCCTGTTTTTATCGAATGGGTGGTCAAGGTGAAAAGTAACATCGACAGCGGTATGTTTCGCGCCATGCAACTGGCTGCCGCCGATGCGCTTGCCGCCGATGCCGACTGGTATGAGGGTAACAACCGCAACTATCGAAACCGTCGCCGTTTGGCCGGCGAGATAATGCGCACACTGGGCTGTACGTTCGACGAGCGTCAGGTGGGCATGTTCCTATGGGGACGGATTCCCGATTCGTGTGCCGATGTGGAAGAACTTACCGAACGCGTGTTGCACGAGTCTCGCGTATTCCTCACGCCCGGATTTATCTTCGGCAGTAACGGTGCACGATACTTGCGCATTTCCCTTTGTTGCAAGGAAGAAAAACTGGAAGAAGCATTGGCAAGAGTCAAGGCGGTTTTCGGTTGACCAAAAAGAGAGAAAAGAAAACAAGAATAAAAGAATTACAACAATGGGACTGAAAAAGACAATCGGCAACGGAGCGGCAGGCCGTAAAGCCTCTCTTTGTCGACGTGCCGACTGACCAATTCGCTCCTTTTCTTAAAAAAGAACAATATGGAACTCGAATCTATTTTATTGCCGGGCATCGAGCCCCAACGCCCCGTGGTCATTGCCGGGCCGTGTAGCGCAGAAACGGAAGAACAAGTGATGACCACCGCCAAACAACTCGCGGCGAAAGGGCAGAAAATATTTCGTGCAGGCATCTGGAAACCTCGCACCAAGCCGGGAGGTTTCGAAGGCGTCGGCGTGGAAGGATTGGCGTGGCTGAAGGAAGTGAAACGGGAAACGGGCATGTACGTATCCACCGAGGTGGCCACGGCTAAACATGTGTACGAATGCCTCAAGGCCGGGATCGATCTCGTTTGGGTCGGCGCGCGCACCACGGCAAATCCTTTTGCCGTGCAGGAAATAGCCGACGCACTCAAAGGCGCCGATATTCCCGTGCTGGTGAAGAATCCCGTGAATCCCGACCTCGAACTTTGGATCGGTGCATTGGAGCGTATTCACAATGCCGGTTTGCGCCGCTTGGGAGCTGTTCATCGCGGGTTCAGCAGCTACGATAAGAAACTCTATCGCAACCTGCCGCAATGGCATATCCCCATCGAGTTGCGTCGCCGTATCCCCGAACTGCCCATCTTTTGCGATCCGAGTCATATCGGAGGGAAGCGCGAACTTATCGCTCCTCTTTGTCAGCAGGCCATGGATTTGAATTTCGACGGACTCATCATCGAGAGTCACTGCAACCCCGATTGCGCATGGAGCGATGCGGCCCAACAGGTTACGCCCGACGTACTCGATTACATCCTCAACCTGCTTGTCATCCGCAACGAAACGCAGACCACCGAAAGCCTTTCCGAACTGCGCAAACAGATTGACGAATGCGACGACAACCTCATTCAGGAGCTGGCCAAACGCATGCGCATCGCCCGCGAAATAGGTACGTACAAGAAAGAGCACGGCATCACGGTGTTGCAATCCGTACGCTATAACGAGATACTGGAGAAGCGAGGCATTCAGGGCGCTCAATGCGGCATGGATTCCGGATTCATGAAACTCATATTCGAAGCCATTCACGAAGAATCGGTACGTCAGCAGATGGAAATTATTAACCGTTAATTCGCCGTCATGAAAATTCTCATCCTCGGAGCCGGAAAAATGGGTTCCTTCTTTGCCGATATTCTGAGCTTTCAGCACGAAACGGCCGTGTTCGACACCAATCCGCAGCAACTGCGCTTCGTCTACAATACCTATCGTTTCACCACGTTGGAGGAGATCAAGGAATTCCGTCCCGATCTGGTCATCAACGCCGCCACGGTGAAGTACACGCTCGACGCTTTCCGCATGGTGCTTCCCGTGCTCCACAAAGAGTGCATCATCAGCGACATCGCTTCCGTCAAGACGGGGCTGAAACGATTCTATCAGGATAGCGGATTTTATTATGTGTCCACACATCCCATGTTCGGACCCACGTTCGCGAGCCTGAACAACCTGAGCAACGAAAACGCCATCATCATCAGCGAGGGCGACCACCTCGGGAAAATCTTCTTCAAGGATCTTTACCAGTCGCTTCATCTCAACATTTTTGAATACACTTTCGAGGAGCACGACGAAACGATGGCCTATTCGCTGTCCATTCCCTTCGTGTCGTCGTTTGTCTTTTCGGCCGTGATGAAGCCGCAGGAAGCTCCGGGAACGACTTTCAAAAAGCACATGGCCATTGCCAAGGGACTCTTGAACGAAGACGACTACCTGCTTCAGGAAATCCTCTTCAATCCCCGGACACCGGCCGAAGTGGAGAACATCAGGCTGGAACTGAAGCAACTGCTGCAAATCATCAAGGAGAAAGACTCGGAAGGCATGCGCCGCTACCTGACGAAAATCAGGGCGAAAATCAAATCGTGACTTTCACCGTTCATCGGTCTATATCGAAGTCCCCGCGTGTCGGCATTCCGCTTGCCTGCATGCGGGGACTTCGTCGTTAACGGCATTCATGCGCGTGTCCCGATTCTTTCGTACTGCATATTCTTTTTCTTTTTCCCGATGCGGATAGCTGTGTTTTTTTCATAAGTTAAATCGTTTGTCTGCACCCAAACGAAAAAGCGGGTGCAGTGAAACTTTCGTTTGGGTACAGACGAACGAAAAGGAAAGTGCAGGCCAACGAACTTCATCATGCAGCCGAAGGATTTGGGTAGTACGGGCATAAGGGGTAGTTGTTACAGGTTCGAGACTAAGCGATTCTGAGGATACGCAGTTCCTAAAGAAGTGAATCTTTCGGAAATCGATGATTAAGTTTGTCAATCGTTTGATACTAAGTTGATTATTTTCTACATCTGCTTCGATAAACCGGAATTTTAAATCAGACAGAAGACAATGGGAGAAATTGCCAAGAAACCTCATACCCTTGTTGCCCCGCACTTGTGGTAGTTGCATCGGCATACGATGAGGACAGTAAGGTTGATGCCTGCACCCTTTCCTTCGTCTCCATGACTTTTGCTGTGTATTATGATAAAAAAAATGAATAATTTGTTTTTTATGTTGTTTTTCTTATATTTGCGAATAAAACCAAAATTTCTTTTTGTTTTTTATAAATAGAAATATTGAAATTTTCCCTGATACTATTATAAAGCAAACTGTCGAACAGTTGTTTCATGTCGCAAAAGTTAAATCACATATTATTTATATTGTAGTGTTTTTGAATTATGAGAACATTTTTATATTACTCTCAATCTATAAGTTTAGGGTTTGGACTTCATGTTCTTCTTTATTCTTTGTATGGTTTGTTTAAGTCGATTGTAAACTTTTCATCTATCGATATGTTTTTTGACGAATGGGTAAGCCATATTCGTATTTTCACCAATCAAGGAATGTTGTTATGGTTTGTTTTATCTATCTTTTTTGTAGGCGTTTTATATCTATATCGTAACAAACAAGATAGCGGTGTAAAAGAAACCTTTTTAGAGTAAGGCTCTGTTTTTTTGACATTTGTTTAATTTGTGAATATGGCTTAGTCAAAAAGATATCTCTTTGCTTGTGGAGAGGACCCATTTCCGCTTAACTCTTTATTGGTAGAGTTAAGTGAGGGCCATTATTTCAGATTAGAAACGGGCTGAGGAATTTTGTCCTGTTTTTTTATAGCATCATTTTCAACGTAGATTGATGTTTAACCGACAAATCTTTTGATGTTGACGAACACAAAGCAAACACTCCGCAGGCAGCCCTCGGAACGGCCGGAGCGTCGGGTGACACAGTGCTGAACAAAAGCCTGTGTTTTTTTGTTTCTTTACAAAAGAATAAATTGACAGAATATTCATTGTAAAACAGAATTTTATGCGTAAATTATTAGCATTGACTTTTTTAAGTGTGTTTTCTTTTGTAGTTGTGAAGGCTCAGGATGCGGCCGTACGGGATACGTCGTATTGGAAACTGTCGGGGGTGACGGGAACCAACGTGTCGCAGACCGCATTGGTGAATTGGGTTGGCGGAGGCGAGAACGCGGTGGCCATCAATGCCTACCTGAACGGCGCACTCAACTATCAGAAAGGCAGATGGGCGTGGGCAAACGACTTGATACTGCAATACGGACAAATCTATACCAAATCTTCCGGGTGGCAGAAGAGCACTGACAAGATTTCGCTCACCTCGAAGCTGGGGTATCAGTTCAAACCGAAATGGTATTATTCTCTGCTCTTCGATTATAACACCATCTTTGCCAAAGGCTATTCTTCAACGGATAAGACCGATTATATTTCGCGTTTCATGTCGCCCGGCTATGTGAACCTTGCGCTTGGTATTGATTACAAGCCGTGCTCGCATTTCAGCGCATTCTTTTCTCCGCTCACGTTGAATGCCATCTATGTGCTCGACTCGAAACTCTCCGATGCCGGAAGTTATGGACTGGAAGCCGGCAAGAAGTCGAAATACGACCTCGGTGCTTTGCTCAAACTCTCGTACAAACAGGAAATCATAAAGAACGTGGACGTCATTTCCACTTTCGACGCCTTTACGCCTTACTCTTCCGATTTCGGCAACGTGAACATGAACTGGGAGCTTCTGGCAAACTTTAAAATCAACAAGTTGCTGACGGCTACGCTGAACACAACCGTCCGCTACTATGACGCCGAACATTACATCGATGCGAACGGTGTGGACCAAGGCCCGAAAATCCAGTTTAAGGAAATCTTCGGTCTGGGTTTGGCCTACAAATTCTGAACCGGAAGAAAACCGCACGCGCAGTAAGCGGCCGGGATAAAACAAACGCTGCTCCACGGGATATGGTGGAGCAGCGTTTTTTAGTTTCCGTTCGCGATTCCGTCTTATTTCTTAACGGCATCTTTCACGGTTGTTTTCACCTCTTTTGCTGTTGATGACGCGTTGTTAACGTTTTCCTTGGCTTCCTTCACGGCTCCTTC
>JBHAEN010000124.1:0-5102 GCA_041855645.1 Bacteroides sp.
CGAATATCCGAAGTCCGAGCGCGGCGCCGAGCAGGCAAAGCGTCGTGGAAAGCAAGGCAGTGGCGGCAATGCTGATTTTTTTGAAGTTGAGCAGCAGGAAGACGAAGATGACGGCGATGGCAATGGCCAATCCTTCGACAATGGGCGTGATGCTTTCTTTGTCGGCTTCCACCGTTCCGCCGTATTCGTAGGTCACGCTTTCGGGCAGCTGCGGCGCCACGTGTTTGTCCATGTAGGCCGATGTCTTGGCAAAGGCTTCGGCTTCGTTGCAGCCGCGACGCACGTCGGCCATTACGGTCAGGGTACGCACGCCGTTGCGCCGGACGATTTGTCCCGGATGCCATTCGGGCTTGATTTCGCTGACTTGTCTGAGCGGGACTTTCTTTCCGGCGAGCGTCGTGATGTATTCGTCGCCTACGGCATTGAAATCGTCTTTGCCGTTCTTCTCTTTCGTTTTCACCACGACGTCCAGCGGGTAGTTGCCTTCCCACAGCGTGCCCGCGGTGATGCTCCCGTATCTTCCGCCCAATGTGGCTTCTGTCGCTCCGCGGGTGACGCCGAGTTGCGAGGAGGTGACCGGATCGAGTTCCACGGCTATCGCCGGCAGCATTTCTTCGTAGTTCGTGTGTACCCATACGAGTTCGTCCATGCCGCGCATGTGGTTCATCAGCGTGTCGGCATATCGGCGCAGCTCCTCGATGTTGTCTCCCGTGAGGCGTATTTCTATGGGGGTGGCCACGGCGTTGTAGTCGAGCTGTTTCAGCTTAACATAGGCGTCGGGCCAGCGATCGGCCAGCGCATTGGTGTATTCGTCGAGCAATGCTGTGGTCGCTTCGTTCGACGTGGTGTTGACGATGAACTGCGCATAGTGCTTGGACGGCATTTGGGGTGCGTAGCTCGTTTGGAAACGGGGAGAAGAGGCCCCCACAAACGAGGTGACGGATTCCACGCGTCCGTCTGCCTTCAATATCCCGTAAACGCTGTCGGCGATGGCTCCTGTCTTGTCGAGCGAGCTGCCTTGAGGCAGATAGATTTCCACGGCAAACTGGTTGCGGTCGGCATGCGGCATCATGCGCACGTCGATGCCGAGCATGATGAGTACCGAGAGCACCACGCTGCCCACACCCAAGCCGATGGTGAGCCACGGGTGACGGAACGTTTGGTCCAACACTTTCTCGTAGCCCCGTTGCATGAAGTCGAGCATGTTGAACTTCTTTTCTTTGGTCTCCTGCCTGTTCTTCCTCGATTTGAGTCCGTGCTTGATGAGCACGAATTCCAGAAAAGGAATGAACACCATGGCCACGGCCAGCGAGGTCATCAGCGAAATGGTCAGCGTCCACGGGAAGTCGCGCAGGAAGTCGCCTTTCTGTCCGGTCATGGTGATGAGCAACGGGAAGAAAATGACGCATAGGCAGAGGGTGGCGAGGAAAATGGAGCCGAAATAATCTTTTGCGCTGCTGACGGCCGCGTACCATCGCGAAACACCGTTGTCCAGTTTCTCCAGATAGGCGTCGATGACGATGATCGAGTTGTCGACAATCATGCCCAGCACCACGATGAGTGCGGCGAGCGTCACCGTATTCAGTTCGATGCCGCAGAAAAGCATGATGCCTATGGAAATGAATATGCTCACGGGAATGGAAGTGGCGGCAACCAGTGCGGAGCGGAAAGGAAACAGAATCATCATGACCGCAATCACCACGATGATGGAAATCACGAGATCGCGCAGAAACGACGTTACCGAGTCGTTGACCACCTTGGGCTGGTCGGCAATGCGGAGCATGGAGACGCTTTCGGGCAGTTCCGCGCGGAAGGCTTCCAATATCTTGTCGACTTCTTTGCCGTAGGCCACGATGTTGTTGCCTTCGTTCATTTCCATGGAGAGGAGGATGGTCTTCCTGCCGTTGCTCTCGATGTAGCTGTCGGGTTTCTCATACTCGCGTATCACGCGGGCCACGTCGCGCAGGCGAATCACATTGCCTTCGGGGTCGGCATAGACGACCTGTTCGGCAATTTCCTGTTCATTGCCGTAGGCGTTCTTGACGTAGATGGGCATTTCCGTCTCGCCGTTATCGGCGTGCGCTCCGCCTGTGGTGAAGTCTTGTGCGGCAAGGCGCATCATCATCATGTCGGGGCTGATGCCGTAAGCCGCAAGTTTTTCCGGGTCGACATATACGCTGATCTGTTCCTTCTGCAAGCCGTAACGACGCAGGTTCGAGACCGAAGGAATCCGGCGCAACTTCCCCTCCAGGCGCGTGAGGTATTCCTCCAGCTCCCGATACGTTTTTTCGTCCGACTCCAGGGTGATGAGCAATGCGGAGGTGTCTCCGAAATCATCGTTGGCCACGAGTGCGAGCACGCCCGAGGGCAGTTGGCGCTTGAAAGTCGTCAGCCCGTGCTTGATTTTCGACCAGACTTCATCTTTGTTGTCGACGTTTTCATTCAGTTCGACCATGACATAGAGCCGTCCGTCTTGCGACATGCTGTATGTCTTTTTCTTGTAGACCTCCTTATAAGTGAAAAGAAACTCTTCGAGCGGCTTGGCCACTTGTTCTTCCACCTGTGCGGACGTTGCGCCCGGATAAACGGCCACGATGACTCCCTGACGTACCGTAAACGAGGGAAATTCCTGTTTCGGCATTACTGCGATGGCGTACACGCCCACCAGAACCAAGACGCCGATGAATAAAAACATCAGCCGGTTGTAGCGCATGCAGGCTTCTATAAATCCTATCCGCTTTCTCATGACTTCTTCACTTTCGTTCCTTCACTGAGTTTCTGCATCCCTTCCACGATTACCTCCATGCCTTCGGTCAGTCCGTTGGTAATGATAACGCCGCGTTCGGTCAGTGCGCCTGTTTCGACGGTAACGGCCGTGGCAACGCCGTCTTTTACGCACCACACGAAGCGACGGTCGGTGTCCGACACCTGCACGGCGCGATTGGGAACGACGATGAACGGTTTCTGCCCTTCGCCATCGAGCGCGAGCGACACGTTGCAGACCATGCCCGGCATCAGTGTGTTGTCTTTGTTGGGCAGGCTGATGCGTGCGTCGTAGGTGTGCGCCATGGCATTGGCCACCACTCCCTTTTCGGCGATTCGTCCGGTATAGGTCTTATTGCCCAATGCGGGAACGGTGATCACGGCTTCGGTCTCTGTGGTGATGCGGGCTATTTCCTGTTCGGGAACGGACACTTTGACCTTCACCGTTCGGATGTCGAGCAGCGTGAAGGCCGTCTTGCCCGGTAGCGCGTTCTCTCCGGCTTCCACGGCGCGCCGGCCGATGACGCCGCTTGCCGGGGCAATCAGTCGCGCGTCGGACAAATTCTGCTTGGCTATTTCATACATGGAGCGCGCCTGCTCCAGTTTGGTCTGCACTTCGATGTATTTGATTTCGGGCAGGCTGCCTCCGTCGAAAAGCGTTTTCATGCGCCGCATGGCATCTTCGGCTTGCTCAAAACTCGCCTTGGCCGCATTGTAGGTTTGCCGGAGACTTGCCGCGTCGAGTTCGGCCAGCAACATGCCTTTATGTACCTGTTGTCCTTCGTCGGCATAAGTGCGGAGCACCGTGCCCTGCACCTTGAAACTGAGGCCGGCTCCCGATTCTTCTTCCACCGTGCCCACGTAGTTCAGCATCGATGCTCCCGCGCTCGGTGCGACTTGCTCCGTACGCACCGTGACGATGCGCTCCGCACTCTTCTTTTCGGCGGAACCGCATCCCGACCATAAAATCGCTCCTCCGCACAGGAAGAGGCCTGTCATTAACTTTTGAGTTCTCATGTCTTTCTTTTACTTCTGTTTATTTCGACGGCAAAGGTCTGCACAATTCGGCATTGAACGCTGTCCCTTTTTCGTTGAGTAATGTTCTAAAATTCCTTTTAAGGGAGTTTTTTCTTGTTTTCGCTGTTTTTTCTCCGTTATTTTGACGCAAAAACAGGAAATATGGAACAGAACATCTTCAGCCTTTCCTTGGAGCGCATCATGGAAACCGTGCCGGGATTGAAATGTTGCGAGGCGGGTTTGCTCGTCACCGATTCGTCTCACGGCTGCTTTTTGGCAGAAACGGATTTCTATTATTTCAGATATCCGTTGCGCATCGACGGCGTGATTATCGTCCTTCCCCGTACGAACCGCATCAAAGGCATGGTCAATTTCCATAAACGGATACTCGACGAGAGGCAGCTGCTCATTTGCCGTCCGGGCGACATCGTGCAGGTGGACGCTTCGGAAGAACGGCCTCGCACGATGATTATCTCCCCCCGGTTTTTGCAGGAGATTCAAATCGACGTCAAGGCTTTCGTTCCGGCTTTTGTCCGGCTGAACAGCAATCCGGTGTTTACGCTCACCGAGGCTCAGAAGGAGGAACTGGTATTCTATCATGACCTTCTGGAACGGAACATGGACAACGACGGCCCTTATCGCATAGAGATACTGCAACGGTTGTTGGCTGTCTATCTGTTTAAAATAGGTGAGATACTGAAGTTGCAGTGCATCGACGAGGCCTCGGCCGTGAAGGCGGCATTGGGGCGCGAGGAACAAATATTCAACGACTTCATCACGCTTCTGGCCAAGCACCATTTCACGGAGCGCAGAGTGGAGTATTATGCCGATGCCCTGTTCCTCAGCCCGAAGTACTTTTCTTCGGCCGTAAAGAAGGCGAGCGGACGGACGGCGGGAGAGTGGATAGACGTTTATGTGGTTCAGGAGGCGAAATCGCTGTTGAAATATTCCGATTTGTCCATTCAGGAAATCGCCTATCACCTGAACTTCGCCACGCCTTCATTCTTCGGCAAATATTTTAAGCAGCACACGGGGATGTCGCCGGGAGAGTACCGCGTGTTGAGGTAGCCTGTCTTTGAGTCATTCCCTTTATCAATTATCATATCGTTGACAACGACTAATTTTCTTTATCGGAGAACATCCTGTAAAACAGCTTCGAAACCTGTTGATGGATTGTGAGAATGGTATAGAAAAAGATGCCAAAGATAAATTACGCTCAAAACGTTCAAAAAAGCAATAATTATGAAGACATTATTTGGAGTTATTTTTTTACTTTTCATGTCATCATGTCAGGGACAAAAAAACAAGGAAAACGTAACAAA
>JBHAEN010000125.1:0-8800 GCA_041855645.1 Bacteroides sp.
CCAAGGTTAGGGTCGCGAGTTCGAGTCTCGTTTTCCGCTCATCTCTTTGATTACGGCTGCTCGAATGGTGGAATGGTAGACACGAAGGACTTAAAATCCTTTGGCCAGTGATGGCTGTGCGGGTTCAAGTCCCGCTTCGAGTACGATTAAGGGGGGTGAACCGAAACGGAAGTTTCGGTTCAGCCCCCTTTTTAATTTCATCTGTACAAACCTCTCACTTGCATAACCTGTATATCTCTGTATTTAGGTTGGAGAAGGCGGATTATTCTTCCGTCGTGTCGATAGGTATCGGCATGAAGGATTTCAGAGCCAGGCGAATATCGAAATGCCGATTGATGGTGAAAGTCTGCTCCGGTTCGACGGAACGGATTATTTCACCGTTTATCTTCCAATATTTCACTTGCCACTCTTTGCTGTGAATGGCTTTGCATACCACTTCCGTTCCTTTTGGTAGTTCGGCCCACGAAGTAAGTTCATTTCCCGGTGTTTCTTGACCTTTGACGTAGACTCTCAGTTCACCTATTCCTTGATCTATGCCGAACATGAGGATGACTTTCTCGGTGGTGTCTTCATTAGGCTTGTCATCGGAACATGAAGCGAGAGAGAAGCAAAAGGTCGTACAAGCGAATACGATGAACAGTGTAGAGAGGCCTGCTGTCGCCGACAAGCGGCTTCTCCGACGGGTAAGAATACTTTTAATCATAGAATACATGTTTAAAGTTTACGTATAAAGATATTTTTTTCTGTGGATATCTGGTCTATATCGTGTTATAAATTAAGTTTTTATAGTATTTCCTGTCTTGAGGAATGAGAAGCCTTTTTCGGTTCTTGGCAAATTGTTTATATCTTTGCTTGACCATAAATGCGTATATAAATATGAAAAAAAGCAATGTTCCGTACATTCTCTTTACACTCATGATGGGAGTCGTGATGTTCGCTTCCTGCGTGAGCGACGAGGAAGATGATTACTCCGCCAAGCTCTGTATTTGCAAACAATGGAAGTCGGCCAAAGGAGAAATCATCGACCTGACCGATCGCAATACGATGATTGTCGCCGCGAAAGATCCCCTTAAAGCCCGATCCAGACAACTGCCTGAAGACAGTTACTTCATCACCGGAAGAGGCCGGTATGTGCTCAAACTGAATCCTGACGGGGTATCCGGCACGCTGACCGTTATTTCCGAAGAAGATGATGATGCTGTCGTTGAGTTCAAAGATCTTACCTCCTCGTCCGTCACGCTGACTTATGCGGAAGATGCTCAAGACCGGAAACATACGCTTGTAGATCCGCCTGTGCGATTATACACGAATTACTGAATCCCCATTCTTTCACCTATCGACTAACCGAAGCATATCGAATCATGAATAAACTTTTTTCTTTCGTGGCACTGTGTGGTACGCTTTGCCTGTACACCTCTTGCGAGAAAAAGACAACACCTGAAAAGGTCGATTATACCCAATACGTAAACCCATTTATCGGAGGCTCCGAAAACGGCCATACCTTTCCCGGAGCATGCCGTCCGTTCGGTATGGTGCAGACGAGTCCCGTGACGGGAGCCGTCGGGTGGCGCTACTGTTCTCAATACCATTACGCAGACAGTTTGATCTGGGGATTTACGCAGACCAATCTCAATGGTACGGGTTGCACAGACTTGGGAGACATTCTGCTCATGCCGTCGACAGGCATGGCACAACGCCCGTGGACCGCTTTTCGCAGCCGCTTCCGAAAGGCTACGGAAAAGGCAACGCCCGGTTATTATACCGTCGAACTTGAGCAATCCGATGTGAAGGTCGAACTGACGGCGGCTGCACACACGGCATTCCATCGGTACACTTACCGGCAGAAAGCCGATTCCGCTTTATTGCTCATCGATTTACAGCATGGGCCGGCATGGAACGACCGGCAATATCACTCACACGTCACCCTGTGCGAGGCTGATTGGGAAGACGACACAACACTTACCGGACACATACAGAACACAGTCTGGGTCAAGCAGGACTGTTTCTTCGTCATGAAGTTCAGTCGCCGTGTGACCTCTTCCGTTCAGCTACCTCCCGTGCTTTATACCGAAAAAGGCAAACGTATCGTCGCTTCGGTTCCCATGAGCGACGGCGACGAGTTGCTGGTCAAAGTGGCTTTGTCCACAGTGAGTGTCGACGGTGCACGCAGGAATCTGGAGGAAGAAATACCCGGATGGGACTTCGACGCCGTGCGACAGCATGCGCACAACGAATGGAATGAATACCTCGGACGTGTGGACGTTGACGGAACGAACGACGAAAAGACGAATTTCTATACCAGTTTGTATCACGCCATGATTCAGCCCAATGAAATTTCGGACGTCGATGGCCGTTACCGCAATGCGGTCGACAGTGTGATGCAGGCCATAGGCGGTAAATTCTATTCTACTTTTTCCTTGTGGGATACGTATCGGGCGGCTCATCCGCTTTATACGCTGGTGACTCCTGAGAAAGTGGACGGATTTGTCAATTCGCTCGTGGCACAGGGCGAGGTGCAGGGCTTTCTGCCCATCTGGGGACTTTGGGGGAAAGAAACGTTCTGCATGATCGGTAACCACGCCGTTCCCGTGATTGCCGAGGCTTACCGGAAGGGATTCCGAGGTTTCGATGCCGAGCGCGCGTACAACATGGTGCGGCAGACGCAAACGGTTTCGCATCCTCAAAAGTCGAATTGGGAAGTTTACGAACGTTTCGGATACTTTCCCACCGACCTCACCCCGGCCGAATCGGTGTCGTCGACATTGGAAAGTGTTTACGATGACTACGCCGCGGCCGACATGGCAAGACGATTGGGCAAGGCTGAAGATGCCGAACGTTTTGCGCGGCGGGCAGGCTTTTACCGGAACCTCTTCGATGCGGAAACGCGATTCATGCGTCCGCGCAAAGCCGACGGAACGTGGAAGTCGCCTTTCGACCCTTCGAGTGTGGCTCATGCCGAAAGTGTGGGTGGCGACTATACGGAGGGCAACGCATGGCAATATACCTGGCATGTGCAACACGATGTTCCCGGCCTGATCCGGTTGTTTGGCGGCGAGAAAAATTTTCTCACCAAACTGGATTCGGTCTTTACCGTGAAGCTGGAAACAACGCAATCCGACGTTACGGGACTTATCGGTCAGTATGCACACGGCAACGAGCCGAGTCATCATGTCGTTTATCTTTATACGCTTGCCGGACGACCCGAACGTACGCAAGAGCTTGTCCGCCAAATCTTCGACACGCAGTATCGTAATGCGCCCGACGGGCTTTGCGGCAATGACGATTGCGGACAGATGTCGGCTTGGTACATTTTCAGTGCGATGGGTTTCTATCCCGTCGATCCCGTAAGCTGCGAGTATGTGTTGGGAGCTCCGCAATTACCTCGGATCACGCTTCATCTGCCCGACGGAAAGACATTCACCGTTATCGCCGAAAACCTTTCAAAAGAAAACAAATACGTACAAAGCGTTACACTCAACGGACAACCCTACACGAAGTCGGTCATTTCACACGAAGACATTCTTCGCGGAGGAGAGTTGGTCTTTCAGATGAAAAAGTAACCGTAAAACCTCAACGAAGTGATTTCAGTAGAAGAACTATCCGTAGAGTTCGGCCCCACTCCGCTTTTTTCGGAGGTGAACTACATTATCAATAAAAAAGATCGCATAGCTCTTGTGGGAAAGAATGGTGCAGGCAAGTCGACCATGTTGAAGATTCTTGCAGGTATTCAGTCTCCCACGCGAGGCGCCGTCATAAAGCCTCGAGACATCTCGATCGGGTATTTGCCTCAGGTCATGGCGCTTGCCGGCAATCGGACGGTAGTGGAAGAGGCCGAGTTGGCTTTTGAACATATCATTGCCCGGCAGGCGGAACTGGAGTGCATGAACCGCGAATTGGCCGAGAGAACCGACTATCATTCGGAAGAATATCAACGTCTCATCGAGCGTTTTACGCACGAAAGCGAACAGCTTCAAATGATGGGGACGAATTTTCGTGCCGAAACCGAACGTACCCTGATGGGCTTGGGTTTTGCCCGCGAAGACTTTGCCAGACCCACTTCGGAATTTTCCGGAGGTTGGCGGATGCGCATCGAACTGGCTAAACTCTTGTTGCGGCAACCCGATGTGCTCCTGCTCGACGAACCGACCAACCATCTTGATATCGAGAGCATACAATGGCTCGAAAACTTTCTTGCCACACGTGCCAACGCCGTGGTGCTGGTCAGTCACGACCGGGCTTTCCTGAACCATGTGTCGACCCGCACGATCGAAATTTCTTGCGGACAGATTTATGACTATCGGGTGAAGTACGATGAATTTGTCGTTCTGCGGAAAGAACGTCGTGAGCAACAGCTTCGCGCCTACGAAAATCAGCAGAAACAAATCGAAGACACCGAAGCCTTCATCGAACGCTTCCGTTACAAAGCCACCAAGGCCGTACAGGTGCAAAGCCGCATCAAGCAGTTGGAGAGAATCGAGCGTATCGAGGTCGATGAGGAAGACAATGCCTCTCTCCGCCTCAAGTTTCCTCCGGCCATGCGCAGCGGAAGTTATCCGGTAATTGCGGAAAACGTGCGCAAGGCTTATGGCAAGCACGTGGTTTTCGATCATGTGGATCTTACCATACACCGTGGCGAGAAAGTGGCTTTTGTGGGAAAGAACGGGGAGGGGAAGTCGACATTGGTGAAATGTATATTGGGCGAAGTCGATTTCGAGGGTAAGCTCACTGTCGGACACAACGTGCAGACAGGTTACTTTGCCCAGAATCAGGCACAACTGCTCGACGAGAACCTCACGGTGTTCGATACCATTGACCGCGTGGCCGTCGGTGACATCCGCACCCGGCTGCGTGACATTCTGGGAGCTTTCATGTTTGGCGGCGAAGCCTCGGACAAGAAAGTCAAGGTGCTTTCGGGCGGAGAGCGCACCCGGCTGGCCATGATCAAACTGCTGCTTGAACCCGTCAACCTGCTGATTCTCGATGAGCCCACGAACCACTTGGATATGCGTTCCAAGGATGTACTGAAAGAGGCCATACGCGATTTCGACGGTACGGTGATTCTTGTCAGCCACGATCGTGATTTCCTCGACGGGTTGGTGACGAAAGTCTACGAATTCGGTGGAGGTGTCGTGCGCGAACACCTCGGCGGCATCTACGATTTCTTGGAAAAGAAGCGGATCGATCACCTTAACGATTTGCATAAACTGTCTGCGTCGCCCACGCTTGCCGCAAAGAAACCGGAATCGGATACCGATCCGGCGGCGAACAGCAAGCTCTCTTACGAGGCTCAAAAAGAACGCAACAAGCGTCAGAAAAAGCTGGAAAAACAGGTGGCCGAATGCGAAACGGCCATCGGGGAGATGGAATCGGCCATCGCCATTGTCGAAGACAGAATGGCCACTCCCGAGGGAGCTTCCGACAGCAATTTGTATGAACAATACCTGAGGCTGAAGCGGCAGCTCAATACCATCGTCGACGAATGGGAAGCGGTTTCGACGGAACTCGAATCGCTGAAGTGACACTCCCCGCTGAAACGGATTAGGCGCGGATGGCGGCCGCACGGTTCTACAGTCTGACTGTTCCGTGCCGCCTGCGCCATCCGCGCCTGAGTTTTATCCGAAACTCCCGTCGCAGGGAGTGGTTGTCCGTTATGCCTTTGCGGCAAATCGTCTGGCTTGTTCTTCGATCAGGGCTTTGTCGTCGAAGTAGTTGATTTTCATGGCGCGCTTCACGTCGTCCAGCGTGCCGGCCGCGGTTTGGCGAGCGACCTCGCAGCCTTTTCTCAACATTTCGTAGACGGCGGGAATATCTTTCTCGAATTCTTTTCGGCGTTCGCGGATCGGGGCGAGTTCCTCCTGCATGATGGCGTTGAGGAAACGCTTCACCTTCACGTCGCCCAGTCCTCCGCGTTGATAATGTGCTTTGAGTTCGTCGAGGTTGGGATAGTCGGGCAGATAACGTTCGAAGTGTTCGGGACGCGAGAAAGCGTCGAGGTAGGTGAACACCGTGTTGCCTTCCACCTTGCCGGGATCTTGTACGCGAAGATGTCCGGGATCGGTGTACATGCCCATGACTTTCTTCTGAATCTCGTCGGCTTCTTCCGAGAGATAAATGCAGTTGCCCAGCGATTTACTCATCTTGGCCTTTCCGTCGGTTCCCGGCAGTCTCAGGCAGGCGGCGTTCTCGGGCAACAGAATGTTGGGTTCGGTGAGCGTATCGCCATAGATGTGATTGAACCGGCGAACGATTTCGCGGGCCTGTTCGATCATCGGTTCCTGATCTTCGCCCACGGGAACCGTTGTGGCGCGGAAGGCCGTGATGTCTGCCGCCTGACTGATGGGGTAGGTGAAGAAGCCCACGGGGATGCTCGATTCGAAATTGCGCATCTGTATTTCCGTTTTTACCGTGGGATTGCGTTGCAGGCGCGAAACGGTAACGAGGTTCATGTAATAGAACGTGAGTTCACACAGTTCGGGTATCATGGACTGGATGAAGATGGTGGAGCGCATGGGGTCGAGACCTACGGAAAGATAGTCCAGTGCAACTTCCACCACGTTTTGGCGTACTTTCTCCGGGTCTTCCATGTTGTCGGTCAGTGCCTGAGCATCGGCTATGAAAACGAATGTCTTGTCGTAAAGTCCGGAATTCTGGAGATCGACGCGACGTTTCAATGAGCCTACATAGTGCCCGATGTGCAACCGACCCGTGGGGCGGTCGCCCGTCAATATCACTTTTTCTTGTTTCATAATGCGTTTTAGGGATTGATAATGTGCGATTACGGGAGCAAAGATAGGTATAAAAAACGAAAAGACAGCGATGTGTTCGATATGGGATGTTGTTGCTGTCGTCCGCCCAAATTTTTAAAAGAAAAAGTTCCTGTTGGAGAAGGGATGACCGACAACCGTCCGACGGTTATGAAAAACTCCGTGCGTTTCTCTGAAATGTAAAACTCTTTCAATCTTCGCCGTGATGCCGATTCCGAAATCGGCCGGACTTCCGCCCCCCTCTCAGACCCATCAGAGAGGCCTTTTCCGAACCACGCGCATTTGACGTCTGAAACACGTGCATTTAATCTCTGAAATGCGTGCATTTGATTTCTGAAATGCGCGTGTTTCAGACGTCAAATGCGCAGAGTTCTCGCGTCAATAAAACTGTGTCAAAAAAACGGAACATCGGACGTCGTTCATCGGTACGTATGTATAAAGCCGGCTTCACGGCAAAACCGCTTATGGGTATCGATTCAAACTTTTTGAATGGTGCGGTTGCTATACCCTCATTGAGTGGTTGGTAAAAATAACAATGAGCTGAAAATTAGCCTGAAATCCGTATTCTTTCTGACGCGACGAAATACCCTGAACTTGTTAAAACGGCATGTCCAAATCATTATTTTTAGGTATTGTCGGCTTTGGGAGGCGGCTGTAATTTTGCGGCAGGAATTTCAATATTAACCTCAATAAACTAAAAAGATGAAAAAAGAACACTTTTTGATTATGGCGGTCATTGCTCTTTGTGCGGCGTCATGCAGCAAAGATAACCATGAACCGGAACAGCAAAAATCGGAGGAAAAAAAACTCAGCGTAAACGCCACCAACTATGCCGACTGGACATACATCAACCTCGAAACGGGAAAGACGCAGGTGGTTAAGGATTATAGCCGATGGTACTATGCGGGAACCAAAACTTACGCAGATCCTAAAGCAAGCGCATCGGACGTCACGATAGACTGGCACATCGCGCTGCACCGATTCAATGTGAGGACAAACGGAGGAACAGCCATAGCGACTCCCGCAACGGAATTGTCCGCTCTTGCCGTCATACCTTCCACCGGATACACGGAGGATGTCGAGATTACGACAGACACCAGAGTCATTACAGACCTGTCGGGCATGATGCAGGGCAACGTGGGATATGCCTCGTCGGGGCCGATCAATACGGTGCTCGGAGGCTGGGTGACAAGGAGCGGATCCATGGGAAACTATGTGTACACATTATCCCAAAAGGTCTATGTGGTGAAATTCAAAGACGGCAGTTATGCCAAACTGAAATTCACCGACCACAGCAATGCCGAAGGAACCACCGGGCATGTGACTTTTGCCTACGAGTATGTAAAATAGTCGCCGGCGATGAATAAACTTGCAAGTATCATATTCTTTTTATTGACGGTGGCTGCTGCCACCGTTTTTGCGGAAAACGGGGATGACCTTTCCCGCCGCACCGTGACGGTGAAAGGGACCGTGTTCGACGAAAGGGGCGAACCGCTTCCCGGAGCTTCGGTACTGGCCGTCGGGACGACCTTGGGGGCCAGCACGAATGCAAACGGTGAATTCTCCATCCGTCTGCGCGACGACAAGGAACAGGTGTTGCGCTTCTCTTTCATGGGCTACCGACCCGTGGATGCATCTGTCGATCCGCGTACGGGAGCCGTTGCTCCGATCAGTGTCAGGCTTTATCCCGCTCAGAACAAGCTGGAAGAAATCGTGGTGACCGGTTCGCATGTGGAACGGCCGTTGAAAGAGGCGCCTATCCTGACCCGTGTCATCTCTCGAAAAGACATCCAAGCCCTGAACCCGATGAGCATGGAAACGCTGCTTCAATATGAACTTCCGGGTTTGCAGATTGTGTACAACTCCATGAGCCAGTTGCCGGAGATAAGGTATCAGGGCATGGAGGGACAATACATGTTGTTTCTCGTCGACGGTGAGCGCGTCGGTGGTGAGGGAGCCGATCACAATGTGGATTTTACCCGCTTCAATGTCGACGACATAGAACGCATCGAAGTCATTCGGGGTTCGCAATCGGC
>JBHAEN010000126.1:0-11184 GCA_041855645.1 Bacteroides sp.
AACCTGCATGAGACACCTCCATATACGCTGAAAGGCTGCAAATCCTGCGGGATTTTGCAGCCTTTTTTGTTGAAAAAACAGAAGATTTCGGTAAAACAGCGCATTTCTCGTTTTAGAAAAAACGAAGGAGACGTTTTTGCAAAAACGACGCCTTTTTTGTTGAAAAACGCAGGTTTGTCTTATGTTGAAGGTTTAAATATTTCTTACTAAAAGAATTTGCCGAGAAGAAAGGAATATTACGAAACGGTTAAAAAAATGGACAAATTGACGGTGGAGCCCGATTGTGAGAAAGCCTGCCGTTTTCTATTGTCGAACTTGCATTTTCTCTCCCAACAATTTCTGCAAAAGTTCTTTCAGTGCCGGGTCGGAGGGTCTTCCGGCATTGGCATCGACCCAATTCCCGTCGGGATCTATCAGCATGAAGCGCGGCACGGATCCTACATTCAGTTCTTCGGGGAGTCCTGTCCAGTCGCCTGCCCATAATTGCACGCCACTCAACGCTTGTTCACGAACAAAACGCAACCACTCTCCGTGTTTTTTGTCAATGGAAATGCTGATGAAAACAATGTTTCTTCCCGCAAACTCTTCTTCCAATTGCTTCAGATAAGGAATCTCTTTCTTACAAGGGGCGCACCAGGTTGCCCAAAGATCAATGTATTTATATTTTCCTTGAAAGTCGGACATCGACCGGAAACGTCCCTCCGTATCGGGATAAATAAGATTGGGGGCAGGATGTCCTGCTTCAAGGATAGAGACCGGTCGCTCGGGTAAATCCCGGAGCCGGCGGCGGTGAGCGTCGTCGGGAAGCAGAGGAAGCATGCGCCGTTCATAGTCGCGGAACGACTCGTAGTCGGTCTTTGGGGCTTCGGACAAGATGTATTCGGCCCGCAACCGGGGATCGTTCAGCTCCCCCAACCGTTCTTCCAGCGTGTACTCCCGGTCGCGGTGAACGAACATCTGTTTGTAGTTAAAATACCGCTTCAGCAATTCCTTTCCATAGGGCTGATCGAGCAATCGGGCATCCTGACAGGGAAAACGAAGCATGAGTTGGCGATAATAGGCCGATTCTTGCTCTTCTGAGTTATATTGCTGTTGATAACGCGACAAATAGCCGACGAAACTGTTTAGCAGATCCATTTCCACGATTTCTCTCAGAGACGATGCCAATGCAGTGTCTGCCGACTTCACCTCTTCGATCCAGACTTCAGAAGCATGGCGAATGGAGTCGAAACGCGGAAAAAAATCTCCATAGTTCGCAATTCGGGAGTGTTCTGTCAGCGATTTCTTTCGCTCCCTCCACGTTTCGAGCAGGGTGTTTTCCCGATCGGGTGATGCCGTCACCCGAAAGCCTTGTCCGGAGATTTCCACTTCGATTTCCTTTCCGGGTTTCACGGATAAGCGGTGATAGGTCTTTCCGTCGTAGATATAATAAAACGGTATACCCTCTTCCGGCTCGAACATGAAGGCGAACTTTCCGTTGCCGGAAACCGAAGTTCCGGCAAACCTGACGGGTTCACCCTGTCGCGCGGTGGCCAAAACGATTTCCGCCGGAATATTTTTGCCTTTCGCCGTTCCTTTGATAACGGCATATTCCCCTGCCATTGCAGACAAGGAAGCGAAGCCGATGAATAAAGATAAAATTGCTTTTTGCATATTAGTAACAAACGAATACGTTGGACAAATACGGGCTTGTGTAGATCAGTTCCGTAGGCAACCCCATGCCGGCGTACATTTCCGGATCGTTTTTGAGCTTGTTGGCCGCCGTTTCAAAAAGATAGAGCTTGTATGAGTTTCCGTCGCTTGTGGCTATTGCCAGCCGGTCTACATTCTCCTTGATATTTTCGTCGAGATAATCCTGATAGTCGAAAACGATGTGCTTGATCATCACAATCCGTTCTCCTGCGGGCACGGCGGTTTGTCCGTCTGTCCGGTACACCTCGTGTTCTTCCTTATTGAGCAGATCGTAATAGTACAATTTATCTCCCACCGCAAAGTAGAGCATTCGGAAAGCGCGATTCATTCCGAAACACGAAGCGGTTGCCATCCGGCTATCGGCGGCAATGGGCTGTATATCTGTTATTCTGTTTTTCAGAAAATTGTCATCCCAGCCTATCAGACATGCCATGTCGAAGTAAAAGAGAGAACGCGAGCGGTCGGTTTTATGCTGCATCACCACGTAACCTTTGCCTCCTTCCCACATGCCTTCGTCCAGAAAACCGGCGTAGATCGGCACATGTTCGGGGTAGGTGTCGCCGTATTTCGATTGGCCGTCGTTCTCAAAGAAAGCGAGCGCATTCTGACCTTTGACGGAAGTACAGAAGCGGTGCGAGCGCAAATCGAACAGCAATGGATACATCGTGGCGTTTTTCGTCATCACTTCGGAGAGTTCATAGTCGCCTTCTTTGGGAAATTCCAATTTGGAGATTCCGAATTCCCCGGTGCGGATGGAATAAGCATAGAGTTTCCCATCGTTGATCAATCCGCTTTCTTCCGAACCTTCGTACCATTTCTGGGGCTTTTTCTGGGGCGGGTTTTCAAAAAACATGGCATTGAAGTCGCCCACTTGTTTCATGTCCAAGATGCGAGTGATGCGCATTTCGTTTTCGCTGGCCAGCAGAAAGCATTTGTTTCCTTTCGATTGTTCGCCCGTACTCGCATCCAACCATGTATATTTATCGGTGAAGCCGAGAGATCGCGGACGTCCTTCCATTGCGCTTCCCTGTATTTGAACGAGGAGGTTTTCGTCCTTCTTCCCGCCGAAGAAGCGGTCGATATCGGTCTTATTGTTCTGTTCTTTCAGCACGTACCAGCCTCTTGAAAATCTGGATTCTACGCTCAGGCTGCTGTACACGTAGTCGGTAACGCCCGTTTCGGTGTCCCGATACGCAAATATCAGAACATAGGAAGAAAGCGGTAGCGTAACTTGCCAGTCCAGATCTTTCTGAACGGATAACGTGTCGATGGGTCTTTTGAAATCCTTTTTATCATAACACATCCACATGTATTCGTAATTTCTGTTTTTATCCGCCGAGTTCACTTGCGGCGTAATGGATATTCTTTCACGGATATTGCAGGTGTAGAGGCTGTCGATGCCTGTCACCTCCGTATGATTCAGTTCCGTGTACGTATAGTTTCCTTTGTCTTCGTAGCACGAAGCGAAGATCAAACTACACAGCGATAGCAGGTATAAGAAATGTTTTTTCATAATAATCTGTTTTACGGGAATGTAACTTCATCTCCATTTTCATCTTTCAGGGGCGGGTTGTTGTTCGGATCCGCATTGTAGGCGGCCAAAGCCCTCTTAACCTTTTGCAGGTAGAAATATCTCAATGCGGCGTTGTCCCGGTCTTTCAAGTAGAGGCGGATGCATGCATTGTCCCACTTCTCTTTGGTGACATTGATCAACAGCCGATGTTTCGCCTCCGACCATTTGCCCAAGTACAGGTCGCACTCGTAATCCGTATCCTTCCAGAGTGTGGGACGCTCCAGTTTATCGGAGATGACGATGCGCTTCATGGTGTAATTTGGGATACCTTCCTGGAATGCAGCAGAAGGCAACAGTCGGATGTACAATTTTCGGGCGTTCTTTTGCAAATCGGTGTCGTTCCGGAAAACGGCGATTCTCAAGGTCATTTCATGTTTTCGGGCGGGAAGAACAAAGGTCTTTCCGTCATCGGAGTCGAGCAGTTCAAAATGTGTGCCCGCAACAGCGGGGTATTTCATGTCTACGTAGGTGGAGTCCACAATCTTATTCGGATCGTCTTCGGCGTATTTATATTCCCATTCTTTCGTGACTTGTTCGAATCTGACGGTTCGAGGATGATCTGCCACTTCACCGATGGTCATGACTTTGATCTTCAGCGTGTCTTTCCGAGTCTCTTCCGAAGAATAGGCGAAAGTGTACACCTCTTCTGTTTTGCCGGCGAACTGTATCCTGTCGCCCCCTTCATAAGACATGTAGTGTTCCGAACAACCGCCGGCCACCGATGACAAGCAGACGCCGGCCAAAAATCGACAATATGTTTTCATGATTCCCAATGTTTATTCCATATACTTTATTTCGTTTTTGGGCAACGGAAGCACATAGACGCTCGGGCTTCCCGGTTTGTTGCTCCATAGAATGCTTTCATCGCCTCTGCGCTTGCAATGCAGAAAATGTTGGCCTTCTCCATAGAATTCTTTGTTGTATTCTGCTGCCACAAATTCATTTTTTTTCTCAAGGGAACTGAGATCGGCAGTCTGCGAAATATTGCGGGCCTCAACCAACTTGTCGACAAGCGGCTGATACTCTGTGGCAAGATTACTGCATTCGATGGCTATCAGGTACATTTCATAGAGGCGGATAAGCGGAATTTGCTGTAATGAAGCCACAGGCGATTCGGTCCCTTGTTTGTATTTCATGAGCACATACCTTGTCCGGGAAGGGTCTGTAAACGTCTTCCACAGTTCTTTCACCCGAATGTCTGTGATGTCTGATTGAAACAACTCTTTTTGTATCCTTTTCTGTGTCTGTTCCACACCGCCGGGCCGGAAGAAAAAATGCTCCGTAAATTCTTCCAGATTGTATACATGCAGGGCAAACAGATGTTCCTTGCCGGCGATATAGTTCTTTTGTGTAAATTCCTGTCCCGTACTTAGTTGCCACGGACTTTCCGCAATGACTTTCCGTGCATATTCTGCTGCTTGTTCCTTTTTCTGTATCCACAGGTAGAATCGGGCTTTGGTGGCCAGTACTGCCCAATAGTTCATTCGATTCTGACGGTATGTGAAGAAATCATCCTGCGGATGTCGGATGCTTTCATCTATGTCTTTCAGCAAAGTTTCGGCCTCTTGAAGATCTTGCTCCAGCAAACGAGTATATTCCTCCCAAGTATGTACGGGCAGGCTTTTCTTGGAAACTTCCTTAGCGTAGGCCAACATCTTTCCTGATGTTTGTTTTCCCGGTATGGGACCATAGATGCGGAGCAGATCCAAATGGCAGAAAGCACGCAAAGCCAAAGCCTCTCCTTTGGTGATCTTATACATTTGCGGAGGCAATACACCGTTGTCGATGAATTTCAGCAGGTTGTTGATGTTGGCAATCGTGTGATAGAACTGTGTGTAGATTTCGTCTATCACAGCTTCCACCTCTTTGTCTTTATAATTGTAAGCACTCGTTCGACCTTCCACGCTACCGGAACTGACTCGCCAATGCTGGGCCAGATTTTCCATAAAGCCCATGGTCAGGTTCTTACCATAGAGTGACTGACCTTTAATTTGGATGTATATTCCGATAAGTGCGTTTTTAAATCCGGTTTCCGTACTAAACATTTCCGACTGTTCCACTTGGTTGGAGGGCTTTACATTCAACCAATCATTGCAGCCGGACAGCAGCATGAAAGTACATGCAAGCATATAGTAAGTAATCTTTTTCATGAAACATTCAATTATTAAAAGGTTGCTGATAAAGAAAGAGAATATCTGCGCGAGAAGGGATATTCAAGCCCTCGCTCCTGCTTGACCGTCGAAAGGCGGAACAGGTTGTTGGTACTGAAAATAACCGATAAATGCTGCATCTTCAGATGGTGTAGCGTCCATTTTTGAGGAAGGTCGTATTTTACTTGAAAGCTTTGGCACTCCAGCGTATTCTCCTCCTGTACGAATCGTGACGACATTTGTGTGATGCGTTTATCCTTCACATCTTTGAAGAATGTATGATCTCCCGGTTGTTTCCAGCGGTCTTCATATACACGGCGATCGACATTGTACTTCAGATTGGCGTTCTCCACGCGGTTAACCAATGTGGAATTGTACAGGAAGCCGCCCATCCTGTATCCGAATGAGAGGTTGACGCTCCAATTGCGATAACTGAACGTCGTATTGATATTCCCTCTGAATTTGGGATCTTCCACGCCGCACGCCACTCTGTCGCGAGCATCCCAAAGGAATGTATTATTCCCGAAACGGTCGACGAGCAATTCCATTCCCGTACTCGGATCGATGCCTAACGAAGGAACGACATAGATGGTGCGCAACGCCTGTCCTTCACGATACAGGTAGTTGGGATTGGATCCTCCTTGTTTTTCGAGTTCCTCATTGGCTATTTTGAGTGCATCGGATATCTTGACGATTTCGTTCTTTTCGTAGATCAGACTACCGGACAACGACCAATTGAATTGTTCGTTGCGTAGCAGAAACAGAGAGGCTGACAGTTCGCAGCCGGAATTTTTTACCTTACCGATATTGGCCGTATAACTGGAGAATCCGTTGGCAAGGGGCAGATTCATCTCGGACAGCAGGTTATCCGTAACGTTTTTATATACATCGGCAGTCAGCCTCACGCGGCCGTCGAGGAAAGACAATTCGGCTCCAAAGTTCATTTTTTTTGTGCGTTGCCATTCCAAATCTTCATTGGCCAGTCCCATCAAGTGACTGCCGAACCAATAACGATAGCGGTCTTCCAAATAGTATTGATAAGTGGCCAAAGCCTGATAGGGATTAAAATTGACTGCTCCCGTTACGGCATACGAAGCACGTAATTTCAGGCGATTGAGCCATGAAAGTCCGCTCATGAATTTTTCCTGATGCACGTTCCAGCCCAAGCCCAGCGAATAGAACGGAGCAAAACGCTTGGCACTTCCGAACTGCGAGGCTCCATCCATGCGATAAGCCACATCGGCAAAGTAGCGGTTATCGTAGATATAGTTCAGATTCCCCGTCAGGCCGATCCGACGATCGACGGCTTCGCTGCCTTTAGGTTTCCCTTTTTCTTCATACTGTAAAGCCATTGTCAGCATTTTCAGATTCGATTGCGGAAAACCCTCCATCGTGAATGTGTACAGTTTGGAATCCGTTTGTGCAAGGTTATAGTTGATTCCGGCATAGAAGTCGTGCTTCCGGTTGAAGTTGTGCGAGTAGCTGAGCGTGATGTCCCAATCGTAATTTAAGCCTTTTCCTGACGAATAGATATATCTTCCTTTCCGGAATATTTGTTCTTCGGAGTAGTCTTTGAAATCGGTATGGTCTGCCGGTTTGAAGTTATCGGCGTCGCTCGTTTGTTTCGACAGTCCGATGCGTGAGCGGAACGTAAAGCCTTCCCACGGTCTCCATTCGATGTCGAAATTGTTGGTAATGCTTGTCGAAGTGTTTCGGTTTACCAGATCGAGCGTGGCATTATAGAGCGGATTCATGGGCGAAGGATTAAAGAAATCCCGTTCACCGGCTTCGAACTCTTTCGGTATTTTACCGTTCCGGTCATATTCCGTCCAGTAGGGATTCAGGTAAACATACTGTCTGAAAGAGCCATAGGGTGAGGCGTCGGCTCGCATGTGTCCTATTTCGAGATTGTTTCTGAACAATAGCTTGTTGTGTTCATACATCAGGTTAATGCCGCCGTTGAACGTATTCCGGTCGGAACCTTTCATCACTCCCTTGATATTGTTGTATTGTATGGAAGCCGAATAGCGGAAACCTTCTTTACCTCCTCCTTCCAGACGCAGGTTGTGTTTATGGCCTATCCCTATGCGCAAAGGCTTCGACAGCCAGTAAGTGTCCACGCCTCTTTCCACTTCTTTCCTGATTCGGTTGTATCGCTCACGCAGCCTCATTTCTTCATTGGCAAATTTGCCTTGGGAGGAGAATAGGCCGGCTTCGAGTTCCAATTGCAACTTTTCACGCGCATTGAGCACATGATAGTCGCTCAAGTCGGGAATTTCCATATTCAGTCCGCCTCGATAAGACAGCCTCAGCTTGCCGGCCTGCGGCCGTTTGCTTTCAATGACAACCACGCCGTTTGCTCCGCGCGAACCGTAAATGGCTGTGGCCGAGCCGTCCTTCAGCAGCGTGATGGAGCTGATGTCTTCGTCGTTCATGTCTACCATGCGGCTGAGAGGTATTTCAAAGCCGTCGAGGATGATGAGCGGTGTATTCAGCTCCACTCGCGTTTCGTTTTTCAGGTCTTCCACCGTGGGCAGGCTTGAGGTTCCGCGCATTTGTATGGTGGGCAGATGATTGGGGTCGGCTCCGAAAAGATTGTTTTCGATGATGTTGAATGTCGGATCTATGTTTTTCAGCGTGGCTATGAGGTTTCTGCCACTGAATGATTTCAGTTCTTTTTCCGTGACGGTGGAAACCGCGCCCGTAAAACTCTCGCGCGATTTCTTGAAGATACCGGTGATGACGACATCTTTCAGTTCGTTTAGTTGATTCTTCAGGACGACCACAAGATTTTCGATGTCTTTCTCGCCCTGAACGGTGATTTCTTTCGGTTCCATGCCGATCATCGAAAATACCAGCGTTTGCCGTGAGGCGGGAATGGAGAGCGTAAACAGTCCGTCAAGATCGGTGGCCGTCCCCGTAGTGCTGTTCTTCAGAACGACGTTGACTCCCGGCAAAGGCAACTTGCTTTCGTCGAGTACTTTGCCCGATATTCTGACTTTTTTCTCCCTGTCGGATTGTTTCGGGGTGCTCAGCGGAATAATGACCACCACCTTATCGTCCAATTTGTATGACAATCCCAGCGGAGGCAGGAAATGCTCCAGCACATGTTCGATGGATTTGTCTTTGGTTTCAATGTCGACCCGCCCGATGTGTTTCACCACTTCTGTCTTATACAGAAAGGTATAAGCCGTCAGTTTCTCCAGCCGGTTGAATACTTCTTCGATGCTTACGTCTTTCAGAGTCAACGACACTTTGGGCTGTTCATGACTCATGGCGGGCAAGACTGCTCCGCAAAGGAGGAGCAGCAGGACGGCTATCGCCGTGCGCATGCCTTGTCGGGATGTCTTCCCCGAAGAGGGAATCTTTTTTCTTTTCATAGGTATATTGATTGGGTTCTTGAAATGAGCTTTATTTTTTGCGGACAATCAGGTTTTTCCCTTGCAACTCGAAGTGCACCCTATCGGCATATTCGAATTTCCGAAGTACGTCTTCCACCGAGGAGTACATGGGAATTTTACCATTGAACACCGCCGTTTGCAGCTCCGGGGCTGTATAGGATACGCGCAGATCATACCATCTGGCCAGTACGCGCAATATCTCTTTCAGGCTTTGATTCCTGAAGCAGAACAATCCGTCTTTCCATGCCGTTTGTGCTTCCACGTCTGCCTGCGACACTTGCAGGATTTGCGTTTCGGAAGAGTATACGGCCAGTTGCCCGGGGCGAAGGCAGGTTGGCGAACCCGAGGGAGCTGAAACGCTTACGCTTCCGTCCACCAGCGTGGTGAAAACTTCTTCTTCGTCCGGATAGGCCTTCACGTTGAACACCGTTCCCAGAACCTTTACAGATACCGTTCCGGTTTCTACGACAAACGGCCATGAACTGTGATGGGACACCTCGCAATAGGCTTCGCCTCTGATACGGACACGGCGTTCGTGTTGAGCAAAGCGCGATGGAAATTCCAGTGTGCTGCCGGAGTTGAGATGAATATGCGAGCCGTCGGGCAGCAGCAAACGATAGGTTTGGGTATAAGGCACGATGATTTTATTATATTTTACCTCTGTTTGCAACTCATCGGTCTCCGCACTGCTCCAGGCCAGCATGCCTTTTTGGTTACTCAGGTTCGACTGTTCTTGCCGTAAAGTGAGATTGCTCAGCGTGTCGAGGCGGAAACTCTTGCCCGAAGCGGTTTCGAGTATTACGAACTTGGACGAGTCGGCCAGCATGGCAACGTTCGCTCCCGGTCCGTCGGCAATGGGCTTACGGGCGTCCCACATCCACCAGCCGGCCAAAATCAGGGTAACTGCGGCAGCTGCTCCCCAGCGAAACAGAAACTTGCGACGCGTTCGACGGCGATGGAGGTCGATACGTTCCAAAGCCCGTTCCGGATCGAACTGTCGCCACAGATGTACCGTTTCGCGGACGCGTTTCCGGTCGCGAAACTCGTCGGCCAGACGGCGGAATTCATCGTCTTGAGCAAGCAGCTGTTCCATTGCTTGTTTCTCTTCCTCGCCCGAACGGTTGGTGACGTAGCGAAACAAACGGTCGGCAAACTCAAAAGGGTTCTTCATAAGGTAGTCGGTTTATGTTATTACAGGCAAGTGAAAAAAAAGGATGACGCGAGATGTGTTTTTTTGAACGATTGTCGGATTCGGATTGGAAAGAAACAGGTTCCGACTCTCTTTTCGGTTTTTTGGCGGCTTACGGGAACAGCCGGTTGGCATACAGCAACAACACCAACAGGGGATAAAGCCCTTTGAGCTTTTCCCTGAGCCGACACTTGGCTTTATTCTTTTGTGATTTTACGGTATGGATGCTGATGTTCAGCATGGCGGCAATTTCTTCGTTGCTCAGCCCCTCGATGTACGACAGGCGAAACACTCGTCCGCACTCTTGGGGAAGCTCGTCGATGGCAGCCATGATTTTTCGGTACACTTCGGCACGGACAATTCTGCCGAAGAGGTCGGCAGCTTCCTGTTCCCGTTGCTCGTCTTTAATTTTTTCGAGGATGTCGTTTCGGACAGCTTTCCTTTCCAAAAGATTCAGGCAGGCGTTTCGGGTGGCCTTGTAGAGGAAGTGTTTGCAGTGCTCTTCGTTCTCGAACGAGACGGGCTTTTCCAGCAATCGGATAAACACCTCCTGCACGACGTCTTCAGCCTTGCCGGTCTCCTGCAAGTATTCGTAGGCAAAAGAGCATAACATGCGGTAGTAACTGCGAAAGCAGTCGGTAAATGTTCGATGCTGAAAAAGAATAATGTCGTGCATATCTTTCACCTGATCTTTGACTTTACCGGCCATCGGGAAGCAGATTGCCGCAATGGTCGAATCGGAATCGGCCAACAAAATAAATAAATTATTGCGGGAAAACCATCGGCTCCTTATTTTATTCGCCCGAAAGTTTCGTCCGGTTGCAACGACGTTGAATCGCCATTCGGGGTAAGAGCCGGCTTGCCCTCACCTTTTGCCATGTCTCGTCAACTTATCCTCTGCCGATTTCTTCTGTATGACCGAAACACATGCCGTAATTTCTACCGGATTTTGTTATCTTTGTTTCGGCATAACCACTCATCCGTATCGTTTATGAAAGAGAAAACAGTAATTAAATCGAACAAAACAGGCGTTCATACAGGCTGACAACCTGCATGAGATACCTCCATATACGCTGAAAGGCTGCAAATCCTGCGGGATTTTGCAGCCTTTTTTGTTGAAAAAACAGAAGATTTCGGTAAAACAGCGCATTTCTCGTTTTAGAAAAAACGAAGGAGACG
>JBHAEN010000127.1:0-12126 GCA_041855645.1 Bacteroides sp.
CCTCTTCGCCGAACAAAGGTTCGAACACACCTCCGTTGGCATCGAAACAGGCGGCATAAAGAATGGTGTCTTCCGTCCCGAAATATTCGGAGATAGCCGCTTCGAGTTCCTTATGTATATCTTGCGTGCCACAGATGAAACGCACGGACGACATGCCGTATCCTCGCTTGTCCATCATGGTTTGCGACGCCTTAATCAGTCGGGGATGATTGGAAAGCCCAAGATAATTATTGGCGCAGAAATTCAAAACTTCTTTCCCCTTCACCGTAATTGCAGCTTGCTGAGCGCTCTCGATGAGACGTTCTTCTTTGTACAAGCCCGCCTCTTTGATCTCGGCCAATGTCTGGCTGAGGTGTTCTTTCATTTTACCGTACATATTTTAAGTATTTTAATGAGTCCTGCAAAGGACACGATTTTTATCGGAATAAACAACACAAGATATGAGAAAAAAGTATTTACTTTGCGCATCAAAACACTTAGCTTAATATCCTTAATAAGAAAAATGAAACACATCTTGGTTATCGGAGCTACCGGCCAAATCGGGTCTGAGCTTACAATGGAATTGCGCAAACGTTATGGAAATGAAAATGTGGTGGCCGGTTACATCCCCGGTGCCGAACCTCAAGGAATTCTCAGAGAATCAGGGCCCATGGCCATAGCCGACGTTACCGATAAAGAGAAGATCGCCTCTGTCGTGAAGCAATATCAAATCGATACGATTTACAATCTGGCCGCCCTGTTGTCGGTAGTGGCCGAATCGAAGCCACAGTTGGCATGGAAAATTGGTGTGGACGGTCTGTGGAATGTTCTGGAAGTGGCGCGCGAATACGGTTGCGCCGTGTTTACTCCCAGCTCCATCGGTTCGTTCGGTCTCAGCACTCCGCACGTACAAACCCCTCAAGACACGGTTCAGCGTCCGCGCACCATGTACGGTGTAACCAAAGTGACAACCGAACTGCTCAGCGACTATTATTATACGAAATACGGGGTAGACACGCGTGCCGTACGTTTCCCCGGCATCATCTCCAACGTAACCCCTCCGGGAGGCGGAACGACCGACTATGCCGTAGACATCTACTACGCGGCCGTGAAAGGCGAACGATTCGTATGCCCCATCGGCAAAGGAACATTTATGGATATGATGTATATGCCCGACGCACTGAATGCCGCCATCATGCTGATGGAAGCCGACCCGAACAAACTTGTGCATCGCAACGCTTTCAACATCGCTTCAATGAGTTTTGACCCGGAAATGATCTATCAATCCATCAAGAAACACGTGCCCGGGTTTGAAATGGTCTACGAAGTCGACCCGCTGAAACAAAACATTGCCGACAGCTGGCCCGACAGTCTGGACGATACCTGCGCCCGCGAAGAGTGGGGCTGGAAACCCGTCTACGACCTCGACAGCATGACGGCTGACATGCTTGAAAAGTTAAGAGCAAAATTATTATAATGAAAAAACTTCTTGCAGGGGTTGTCATACTGAGTTTATTCGCCGCATGCGGCAACAAAAAGAACAAAGTAGACCCTTTTGCATCACTCACTCAAGAGGTTGATTCGATGCGCGGAAAGGCGGAAATCGAACATCCGGAAAACCAACCTGAAGAACCGCGGCCGACACCGGCCGACGGTTCTTTCGACGAATTTATCTATAATTTTACCTCCAACGATACGCTACAACGGCAGCGCATCCGTTTTCCTTTGTCGTTCTATCACCTCGACAAGAAAACGACCATCGGCAAAGAGGCTTGGAAACACGATGCCCTCTTCAGGCAACAAGCCTATTACACCTCACTATTCGACAGGGAAGAAGACTTGGAGATGATGAACGACACGTCACTCTCCTCCGTGCAGGTAGAGTGGTTCCACCTGAGTAAATCGACCATGAAAAAATATTATTTCGAACGTATCCGCGGAGTGTGGATGCTGGAAGCCATAAACCAGAGTCCGATAAACAACGACGAACAATACGGATTCGTCAACTTCTTCGGCCGATTTGCCACCGACAGCGTATTCCAACATTCTCATATTCAAGATCCTTTAGAGTTTGTCACCACCGACCCCGACGATGACTACACCATATTGGAAAGTTCGCTCGATCTGAATCAATGGTCGGCTTTTAAACCCGAATTACCGTCCGAGAATCTGTTCAACATCAATTACGGTCAACGCAACAGCAACCGGTCGTCCACCAAACTGCTGGTCATCAAAGGAATCGATAACGGCTTTTACACCGTTCTCTACTTCCGCAGAAAAAACGACAAAGAATGGGAATTATATCGGTTTGAGGATACAAGCACATAAAGTCCTCATCCTTTTTCATCATTCAGGCCACACGTATTCCCGCAACAATGCCTTCGGGCAACCAAACTCTCTGCTTACTCATGTATTCATTACTGACTCATAACACATTCGGCATCGACGCCAACGCTTCACGATTTCTTGAATACACTTCGGTAGAAGAGCTGAAAACATTCATCGAACAAGGACTTATCACCGCTCCTTTCCTGCACATCGGCAGCGGAAGCAATCTGCTGTTTACCAAAGACTACGAGGGACTGATCCTTCACTCGGGAATTAAAAGCATCGAAGTTTCGGAAGAAACGGGCGAATCGGTGCAGGTGCGCGTGGGTGCAGGTATGCTGTGGGATGACTTCGTGTTGCATTGCGTGACCAACCGGTGGTACGGAGCGGAGAATCTCTCGCTCATCCCCGGCGAAGTCGGAGCAAGTGCCGTGCAAAATATCGGAGCATACGGCGTGGAAGTGAAAGACTTGATTACTTCTGTCGAGACAATAAACATTCACGGAGAAGAACACGTTTACTCCGTGGAAGAATGTGAATACGCTTACCGCAACAGCCTCTTCAAACGACCGGAAAATAAATCCCGATTTATCACTTACGTAAATTTCAGGCTGAGCAAGAAAGAACATTATACGCTGGAATACGGCACGATACGCCAAGAATTGGGCGATCGGACTCAACCCTGTTTAGCCGCGATTCGCCAACTGATCATCACCATCCGCCAACGTAAATTACCCGACCCCCAAGTATTGGGAAATGCCGGAAGTTTCTTTATGAACCCGGTTGTGGAGCGTTCGCAATGGAAAAAACTGCTCGAACAATATCCGGCAATGCCTTATTACGAACTGCCCGACGGATGGGTTAAAATACCGGCAGGATGGCTGATTGAGCAATGCGGTTGGAAAGGGAAATCCCTCGGCCGTGCGGCAGTACACGACAAGCAGGCACTCGTTCTTGTCAATCTCGGAGGAGCTACCGGACAAGAAATTCTTGCTCTTTCGGATGCCGTGCGCAAGGACGTTCGAGCCAAATTCGGCATAGACATTCATCCCGAAGTCAATTTTATTTAAGAAGCAGATGAAGATAAGAATACTTGGAAGCGGCACATCAACGGGCGTACCTCAAATAGGCTGTACCTGTGCGGTATGCACTTCGACCGATCCCAGAGACAAACGTCTCCGCACTTCAGCCCTGATCGAAAACGGAGACACCCGAATTCTGATAGATTGCGGCCCCGACTTCAGGGAACAAATGCTCTCGGTCCCGTTTTTACCCATAGACGGAGTGATCATTACACACGAGCACTACGATCATGTGGGGGGATTGGACGATTTACGCCCCTTTTGCCGCTGGGGCTCGGTTCCCGTTTTCGCCGAACAGCGCGTGGCCGACGCCCTCTGCCAACGTCTGCCTTATTGCTTCACGGAGAACCCCTACCCCGGCGTTCCGAGCATTCCCCTGCATGTAATCGAAGCGGAAAAAACCTTTTCGATAAAAGACGTGGAAATACTCCCGCTGCGGGTCATCCACGGCCGATTGCCGATTCTGGGGTTCCGCATCGGACGAATGGCCTACATCACGGATATGCTGACCATGCCCGAAACGTCTTACGAACATCTGGCCGGCATAGAGATTCTGATCATCAACGCACTTCGCATCACGCCTCACATCACCCATCAAAATCTGGAAGAAGCCCTGCAAGCAGCCAAACGCATCGGGGCACGGGAAACCTATTTCATCCACACAAGCCATGACATGGGACTTCATGCCGTCATAGACCAAGGGCTTCCCGACCACATCCATCAGGCATACGACGGACTGGAGATTTCCTTTTGAACGAGAATAAGGACAGTCATACTTTTGGTTTGTTTTATTTTTTTATTATTTTTGTCCATGACATAAATTATGTAATGGAATGAAACTGCATACGGTAGTCAAAATAGCGATTACTTCTTCTGTCGCACTTTTGTGTGCAGGATTCGCCTTGTATTTCTTCCTCAGACTCTCGGCTGCCGACAAACAAAAAGACTTCAATCTCTATACCTTAGTCCCCTCATCCGCCTCGGCAGTCTTCGTAACGGACGATACCGCACGGCTCATTGCCGAAATGGAAAGATTCAGCAGCAGCCGGGAAGAGAATTACCTTTACGCATCCAAACTCTTTTCGCACCTTGCACATCATTTTAACGCCTTTTCCGATGACATACCGCACGGGGTAAGCCGGCAAATGAATCAGGTGGTGATCAGTTTTCATGCGCCGTTTCATGACGACAGCCAAATACTTTATTGCAACTTATCGTCGCAAGATCATGCCCTGATAACCAATTTCATCCAGAGATACACGACATCGCCCTATCAGCCACGCACACGCTCCTATCGGGGGGAAGAAATGACCATCTATCCGCTGAACGACGGCAGTTTCCTTGCCTGTTATCTCACGTCGAATTTTCTTGTGCTGAGCTATCAGTCGAAACTGATTGAGGAAGTCATAGATGTCCGGCAATCATCAAAGTCACTGGCCGCCGACAGCAACTTCGCACGAACGCAGACGAACAAACCCCGACATACGCACACCGCCATATACGCCAAAAAAGACGGAACAGGCTGGACAAAGTATGAATTGAAACTGCAAGACGACTTCATGTATTTGTCCGGAACTTCTCCATATACACCGGACGAAGAACGCCCCACCTTCATCAACATGCTTCGACGGCAAGAACCGATACAAGGGACTCTTGACGAATGGATACCCGCATCGGCGTTCTATTTCGACAGACAAGCGACCTCCGATTGGGCCTCGGCACTCTCCTTCGAGGAGGCGGCTTCGCCGGATGCCGGTTCGTTGCCACGCGACAGCATTTCTCCTTATGAAATCGTACTCACCCATTTTCTGACGGAAAACGGAGGCAGGGAGCGGGTGCTTTACAGGATGCACGGAAAAGACAGCCTGATGACGGAAGCCCGTGTATTGAGCATCGTCCTGACCGATCAGGCGGAAGCGGAACGCGTGTTGTATGCCTCCGTGGCAAATGTGCCGCCGCAAAAGGGAGAACGCAATTCACGTTTCTCTTACATTCACACGCCGGAACAGGCTCATTTGGTCTGTCGGTTGCCACAAACCAGCTTATTTGCCAGACTTTCCCAGGTTCCTGAAATGCAGTCCATGGCTTACTCACTGTTCTATAAAGGACGCTTATTGCTCGCGCCGAACGTGGAAAGTCTGTCGTATTACATAGAGCAGCTGGAAAAAGGGCAGTTACTCATGAATCAGGGTGCATCGCGGCAGTTCGGCTTCAACAGCCTATCGGATCCCGTGTCTTTCTTGTCGATGTCCGACCTTGAATATTTGCTCGCGGAACCGGAAATACGGGAAAAGGTCAGGGAAATCCCCAACCTTTTCTATCATCATCCCGAATTTTTCCGTCATTTCAACTGTTTGATTCAGATAGCCGCAACGAAAGGTGAAGCGGCTCACACCCACATCGTGCTCCGATATAAACGCGGAGAGTGAGGGCTATCTTGCCACTTCTTCCCGGTCTATCTTGAGCAAACCGCCGGTGTCGGGGTCGAAGTAAACTTTGAGTACCGAATTCTTGTTGAACAGCACAGGGGCGAGATATTCGACAGTGCCGAACTGAGTGATGGGCACTTCTCTCTCATACAGCTTCCGATTTCCGTCGGAGAGAGTGACCAAGGCTTGTCCCGGCAGGTTGTAGGCAACGCCTTCCGTTATTTTTTTCTTCTTTTCTCCCTCTTGCGGAATCGTTATTTTCCGAAGGTCTTTGAGGCTGAGGTAGTAGGGTGCTCCCACCAAGTCGTTTTCGGCCACCAATCCCAGTTTCCGGGAAAAGCGGAAAGCCACTTTACGATCCAATTCTCCGGTCGGTTCCACGCGTATGGTGAAGGTTTGTTCAGCCACGGAGCGCGTTCCCGTAAACATTTCCGTCATGGCTTCTTCCTGCCGGTTAAGGTTGTCGAGCATGAGTTTAAGTTGTGCCCCATCCGAGGGCATATTGTCGGCCTGCCCTCTCAACAAGGCGTTCTTGCTCTCGCGAATGTTGTAAATTTCCTTGGCCACCAATTCGGCCATCTTGGCGGTAGAGCCTGCCATCAGGATTTCTTCGGTCAGAAAATCGCGGGGATTCGCTTTCTTTTCGGCATCGGGTTGTCTCACGGTTTCGACCGGGGAAGGCCCTGAAAAAGGCACATTGATGCTCTTCAGCAGCCCGTCCGGCGTCAATTCCATGAGGGGAGCCACCGTTTTGTCTTTCAGCTTCACGAAGTAGACGGCCCTGCTGTCGGGAACACCGACCGACTTCACCTGCACACCGGTCAGTTCCCAATGGATTTCGGGAGCGGACGAGGCCGGTTTCATGCGCAAATACTGCTCGGCATACTTGCCGAACTCGCCCGGTACATAGGTCACTTTGTCGGCCTTGATGGTTATTTCGAGCATGGACTGAGGGAGTATGTACGTCACACCATATTCTTTTCCGTTCGACACGCCCGTCATCACTTCAGTCTGTGCGGAAGCGGCAGAGGCGAAACACAACAGCCCCAGTACAACTATCTCTTTCTTCATATTCTATCTGTTTTTCAATTCCGTAGAAACAAAGTTACGCAACTTCTCTTAAAAAGAAGGGAATTGTTAACGTTTATTCGCTTACCGCCTGCCAAGCGTAAGGCAGATAGTCGACGAGATCGCCGGCCGTGAGTGCTATCTCTCCTTTCTTCCGACGGGCAAAATCGCCGGCCAGTCCGTGTACGTACATGGCTATCCGGGCAGCTTCTTCCGACGGGTAGCCTTGTGCCAAGAGTGCCAGCACCATTCCCGTAAGCACGTCTCCGCTGCCGGCCGTTGCCATGCCCGGATTGCCCGTGATGTTGAAATAACACCGCCCTTCGGGTGTGACAAGGGTGGAGAAAGCTCCTTTCAGGAGAATGAATACTTGCGCTTCGCGCGCCAAATCGCGCGCCTTGGTCAGCCGCTCGTAAGAGTCTTGGCATTTACCGACCAAGCGTTCCAATTCCTTGGGATGAGGCGTCAATACGCTGCCCGCGGGCAAATCGTCGAGCAGATGACGTTGCAGAGCCAAGGCGTTAAGCGCATCGGCATCAAGCACAAGAGGCACCCGCACTTCTTGCAGTTGCCGGGCAAATGCCTCGACCGTTTCGGGGCACGTGCCCAAGCCGGGCCCGATCCCCACGGCCTGATAATGTGCCGTGCATTCCACGGGAACCGTATGGCAGGACTCGTGCGCGTCCGTATCGACCATCGCTTCGGGCACGGTCATCTGCAAAATGTCTCTGTTGCAACGAGGCGCACGAACCGTCAGCTTTCCCACCCCCGAACGCAGGCAAGCCCGTGCCGAAAGCACGGAAGCACCGGCCATCCCCCACGAACCGGCGATGAGCAGCGCATGACCGTAGTCTCCCTTGTGCGAGAACCGGCCGCGAGGACGAATCAAGGTGCGGATGTCTTCGAGTTCCGACAGTTCGTAATCGGTTTCCGTTTCCGAAATCGCTTCTTTGCTTAGCCCGATGTCGAGCAAATCCCACCGGCCCACATACTCTTCATTTTCGGCAAAGAAGAAAGCCAGTTTGGGGAATTGCAAACTCAATGTCAGATGCGCACGGACGATGTGCTCCTTTATATTATAGGTGTTTTCCTCACCCATCAGTCCCGAAGGCAAGTCGATGGACACCACGGTGGCGGGCGAAGCATTGATGTACCGCACCACGGAAGCGAATCCTCCGCCGAGCGGTTTGTTCAGTCCGGAACCGAACAGGCCGTCGATGAGCAGATGTTCCTCCGTGAGCGCGGGAGGAACGAATCGGTCCTTAATTTCGTGAAAACGGACGTCCGGCAGGCCTTCCAACAAGACCTTATTGGCCTGACAATCGGCCGAGAGCTTCCCGTAAGGGTTAAACAGAAAAACCTCGACTTCATAACCTCTGCCGGAGAGCATACGGGCCACGGCCAAAGCGTCTCCCCCATTATTGCCCGGCCCGGCAAAAACCGTAACGGGTACTTCTTTGCCCCAGCGTTCCGCGACGGCCTTCGTCAGCTCGCACGCGGCTCGCTCCATCAGGTCTATGGAAGCCACAGACTCGTGACGGACAGTATAGGCGTCAATCTCCTTGATGACGTGAGCGGGAAATAGTTTCATAACATCGTGTCATAAAAAACGGTTCGATTCCCTGACAGGAACCGCATATACAGGATAAGGAAAATCAAGGTCGCACCCTCCTCCGAAACGTCCCGGCAGAACCGTCTGCAGAACGCCGTCCGGACATCGCATGGTTACCGCGTCGACCTCGGCCGCCCCGTACATTCCGAGCGTTAAAGATACGGATGTTTGTCCTGACGGCCAAAAACCGACTATCCCCTCTCCTGCCGCTCCCGAAGCGATTGCGTGACATCAACACAGAAGTCAACACTGATTATCAACACGTTAAAAAGAACAGAGAAACAACAGGCAGATATTCTGCGGAAACATGCTCCACAACATTGTTTATAAACATTTTGCGTTTTGTTTGTACTTCTCCGATTAATCTCTATTTTGCAACTCACAAAGAACGGCATGCCCTTCATCGGCGCATGCCGAGTATTAATTAAATCCTTTGTAGCATTATGAAACTATATCAAACCAATGAGATCAAGAACATCTCTTTACTGGGAAGTTCGGGCGCCGGGAAAACCACTCTCGTGGAAGCAATGCTTTTCGAGAGTGGAGTTATAAAACGTCGTGGCACAGTGGAGGCCAAAAACACCGTAAGCGATTATTTCCCTGTTGAACAAGAGTATGGTTACTCCGTTTTTTCCACCGTTCTGCACGTGGAATGGAATAACAAGAAACTGAATATCATCGACTGCCCCGGATCCGACGATTTCGTGGGAAGCACCGTCACCGCACTGAACGTGACCGACACGGCGATCCTTCTTCTCAATGGACAATACGGCATCGAAGTCGGCACGCAAAATCATTTCCGATATACCGAAAAGCTGAACAAACCCGTTATTTTTCTGATCAACCAACTCGATCACGAGAAATGCGACTACGATAATATCCTCGAACAACTGAGAGAAGCCTACGGCCCGAAGGTTGTACCCATCCAATATCCCCTCAACACCGGACCGGGATTCAACTCCCTGATCGACGTACTGCTGATGAAAAAGTACTCGTGGAAGCCCGAAGGCGGAGCACCCATCATCGAAGACATTCCCGCCGAAGAAATGGAAAAGGCCACGGAAATGCACAAAGCGTTGGTCGAAGCCGCCGCGGAAAACGACGAGGCACTGATGGAAAAATTCTTTGAACAAGATTCCCTCTCGGAAGACGAAATGCGCGAAGGCATCCGCAAAGGCCTCGCCGCACGCGGCATGTTCCCCGTCTTCTGCGTATGTGCAGGCAAAGACATGGGTGTGCGCCGCTTGATGGAGTTTCTGGGCAACGTGGTTCCCTTCGTTTCCGAAATGCCGAAAGTGACCAACACCGCGGGAAAAGAAGTGGCCCCCGACAGCAACGGCCCCCAATCGCTCTACTTCTTCAAAACCAGCGTGGAACCCCACATTGGCGAAGTGTCTTACTTCAAGGTGATGAGCGGAAAGGTGCGCGAAGGCGACGACCTGCTCAATGCCGACCGCGGTTCGAAAGAACGCATCGCACAGATTTACGTTGTGGCCGGAGCCAACCGCATCAAAGTGGAAGAACTGCAGGCCGGCGACATCGGCGCCGCCCTCAAACTGAAAGACGTGAAAACAGGCAATACGCTCAACGGCAAAGACTGCGATTACCGATTTAACTTCATCAAATTCCCCAACTCCAAATATTCCCGCGCCATCAAGCCCGTGAACGAAGCCGACGTGGAAAAGATGATGACCCTGCTGAACCGCATGCGCGAAGAAGACCCCACATGGGTAGTCGAACAATCGAAAGAGTTGCGCCAGACGCTTGTCCACGGACAGGGAGAGTTCCACCTGCGCACACTGAAATGGCGCTTGGAGAACAACGAAAAGCTCATGGTCAAGTACGAAGAGCCGCGCATCCCCTATCGGGAAACCATCACGAAGGCCGCACGCGCAGACTATCGCCACAAGAAACAATCCGGCGGAGCCGGCCAATTCGGCGAAGTACACCTCATCGTCGAACCCTATAAAGAAGGCATGCCCGTGCCCGACACCTACAAGTTCAACGGACAGGAATTCAAGATCAACGTAAAAGGCACGGAAGAAATCCCCTTGGAATGGGGCGGTAAACTGGTGTTCATCAACAGCATCGTGGGCGGTTCCATCGACGCCCGTTTCATGCCCGCCATCCTGAAAGGCATCATGGCACGCATGGAGCAAGGGCCGCTGACAGGCTCGTATGCCCGCGACGTGCGCGTGATCGTGTACGACGGCAAGATGCACCCGGTAGACTCCAACGAAATCTCCTTCATGCTGGCCGGACGCAATGCCTTCAGCGAAGCCTTCAAGAATGCCGGCCCCAAGGTGCTCGAACCCATTTACGACGTGGAAGTATTCGTACCCTCGGACAAGATGGGAGACGTAATGGGCGATTTGCAAGGACGCCGGGCCATGATCATGGGCATGAGCAGCGAAAAAGGCTTTGAAAAGCTGATCGCCAAAGTGCCGCTGAAGGAAATGTCTTCCTACTCCACCTCTCTCAGTTCACTGACCGGCGGGCGTGCATCCTTCATCATGAAGTTCTCCGGCTACGAACTCGTACCGACCGACGTACAGGATAAGCTGATCAAGGACTTCGAAGCGAAGCAGACGGAAGAATAAAGTCCGAATCCTTTCGAAATCAACCCCAAAGAAGGGGCCGAACCCTAAGTTTCCTCCAAAACAATCGCTGTAAAATCTTACCCAAGTTTACGAACATTAACGTATTCTTGGGTAAGTTCGTATATGCACATATTGCTGTCGCCCGCCAAAAGTACCGGAGCCTTCGGTTCATCCCTTCATCATACCGATAATGAGTTCATCCAATCTCTTGTGGAAAAATAAGCCCCCGTTTGAGAGAATTCCCACCTGCCTCATCCCGATTTCAAATTTCTCTTTTTTTACACGACTTTTCCGATTTCCGAAATGCGCGCAATTCACGCCTGAAATGCGTGCACTTGACGTTTGAAAAGCGTGCACTTGACGTCTGAAACACGTGCATTTCAGAAGTCAAACACGCGGCATTCAAAAAAGCCCATTCCAAGGGGTCTGAGAGCCGTTCGGCACTCCGCTCGATTCCGCACCCGACCTCACGGAGGGTATTGAAAGAGTTTTACAAAACACCCATACATGAAGACGTATGCGCATGGGGCGGTTGCCGGTTGCAGCACGTGTGATAAAAAGCAAAATCGGCAGTCCACCGGAAAAGGAGGAGTCTCTCCCCTCAAAAGGTTTACCGAACGACGACAACAATATGCACACAACTCCTCTTCGGAAGTGGGAAAATTTCTGTTTCGGCGTGCCCCTTAGGCGTGTCGGAAAAGAGGTGAAAAGAGCAAGTCATCTTCGTTCTTGTTCGGGAGAAGCACTCTTTTTGGTTAAAACCGTCATTTTAAGGAAAAGGAACAGTAACAAAAAAATCATTATTTCTGCATAGACAACCATCGAAAAGGCCAAGAAAAGATAATAAAACGGGTAACAGGGATATGAACATGGAGAATGGCAAATTCTTACCGGCCTTGCACATTGACGAATCATGAAGCAAATTCCAACCACGAAATAAACGCAGGTTAAAATTACCAAACGCAACGAACCGCTTTCGATGATGATAACCAAATCAATAATCAACAACAAAATACATGTTAATTTTA
>JBHAEN010000128.1:0-3617 GCA_041855645.1 Bacteroides sp.
AGGTGATTATTGAATGATGTCCTAATCCTGCGGCGTATTAAGTTCGGTAGGTTACAAGAAAGTTTCCTGTGGTTTTGATTTCTCCGTCAGCGAAGAAGAGAAGAAGAGATACAAATTACAATAACCGTCCAGAGAAATATACCGTATGCATGCATATTCCCATTCGGCAGGGGAAGACCTTGGAGGGGATTTTACCTGATTCTGCATTAAAATTCTTACAAAACTCATCAATTACACAGAAAGTTTCTATAAATTTGTCTTTGGTAATCATTGCTTATGTAATGTAGCTGCTTGATTCCCGGCTATGAAGCGCAAGGTATCTGCGAGATTACCAACTTTTTATAGCACTTTCTTATCCCGGACCCGCGTAGAATTGAGTGGTCGGCTCAGGGTAAGCCCCGGAAAAGGCCACACCTATTTATTATGTATATGCTGACAATGCCAATGAAAGTCAAACCTGTTCTCCTGCTTATTGCCGGAGCCGTCTTCTGCCTGAAATCGCCGGCGCAAACGTTGGAAGAAGCGCGTGCATGGTTGGACGCCGGAAAATATGAACAGGCCAAACCCGTCTTTAAGAAATACCTTCAATCGCAGCCCGCAAATGGGAATTACAACCTGTGGTACGGCATCTGCTGCCTGCATACGGGAGACGCCGCGGAAGCGGTGCAACCGCTGGAAACGGCGGTGAAGAAACGCATCCCCGGCGGACAGCTCCATTTGGGGAAAGCCTATCACGCCGTTTACAGAATGGAAGATGCGGTAGCCGTATTCGAGACTTACGTGCAGGAACTGGCCAAACGCAAAAGGCCGGTCGACGAAGCGGAAAAACTCTTGGAAAGGAGCCGAAACGACCTGCGAATGATGAAAGGGGTGGAGGAAGTCTGCATAGTAGACAGTTTTGTCACGGACAAAGACGATTTTCTGAAAGCCTACCGACTGAGCGAAGAATGCGGAACGATTCACCGCCCGGAACAGTTCTTCTCCCATAAGGACACGACGAACACCGACTTCGTGTACGAAACGCAAATCGGGAACAAGATATTTTACAGTGTTCACGATGAGGAAGGAAGGCAAACGTTGTGCACGTCCAACAAGGTGGACGGCGAATATTCTTCCTCCACACCTCTGCCTTCGGCCATCAACGCCGGTGAGCACAACGGTTATCCGTTCCTCCTGTCAGACGGTGTTACGCTCTACTACGCGAGCACCGCGGGCGGATTGGGAGGCTACGACATCTTCGTCACCCGATACAACACGCAAACGAACACTTATCTGACGCCGGAGAACATCGGCATGCCTTTCAACTCTCCCGCCAACGACTACATGTACGTTCTGGACGAATATAACAACCTCGGCTGGTTCGCCTCCGACCGCAATCAGCCCGAAGGCAAGGTGTGCATCTACGTTTTCGTCCCCAACCGCTCGAAACAAACGTACGACTATGACACCACGGACAAGGCGCTTCTGGCCCGACTGGCCCGCATCCACTCGCTGAAAGAAACATGGAAGGACGAACGGGTTGTGCGCGACGCCCTTCAGCGATTGGCCGAGGCAGGAAACGACAAATCGGAAGCGCGGCAAGGAGCCGAGTTCACCTTTGTCGTGAACGACGATGCCACCTATCATAGCCTCGGCGATTTCCGCTCGGAGAAAGCGCGCGCCCTCTTTGCCGGTTACCTGCGCATGGAGGAAGATTGCCGGGTGCGACAAAACGAACTTGAAACGTTGCGCCTGCAATATGGCCGGGCCGACGAAGGGAAAAAGAAACAAATGGCGCCCGCCCTGATCGATCTCGAAAACAGAGTGCAACAGATGTACGAAGAAATCAGGGAACTTGCCATGGAAATCCGCCGCATGGAACTTACTTCATCTCAATAACAGCACACAATGGAAATACTTATCATTGCCTCGCTCATCGTTGCCGCCATCCTGCTCTTTCTGGTGGAACTGTTCATCATTCCCGGAATCAGCCTGGCCGGCATTTCCTCACTGATCTGCGTCATCTACGCCAACTATTACGCTTTCACCAGACTGGGTGACGTCGGCGGATTCATCACTTTGGGCATATCGGTGGCCGCCTGTATCGGTTCGCTCGTATGGTTCATGCGCTCGAAGATGCTGGACAATCTGTCGCTGAAGCAGGAAATCGACTCGAAAGTGGACAACTCGGCGCGCGAAAGCGTCAGTGTCGGCGATTTCGGCACGACCACCACCCGTCTGGCACAAGTAGGCTATGCCGAAATCAACGGCAACATCGTCGAAGTCAAATCCATGGACGGATTGATTGACGAAAAGACACCCGTCGTGGTGGGACGCATCATGGACGGAATCATCCTCGTGGAAAAAGCCAAGCACTAATTATTCACTCAATATTTATCTTTCCATGGAAATTTCATTTTACCTTCCTTTCTTGCTCATCGGAGGAGGAATCATTTTCCTTATCCTGTTCTTTCACTACGTGCCGTTCTTCCTTTGGTTGTCGGCCAAAGTGTCGGGAGTCAACATTTCGCTGATCCAGCTGTTTCTGATGCGTATTCGTAATGTGCCGCCCTACATCATCGTGCCCGGCATGATCGAAGCCCACAAGGCGGGACTCCAAAACATCACGCGCGACGAACTCGAGGCTCACTATCTGGCGGGAGGACATGTGGAAAAAGTCATTCACGCTCTTGTGTCGGCTTCCAAAGCCAACATCGAACTGCCCTTCCAAATGGCAACGGCCATCGACCTTGCCGGGCGAGATGTGTTCGAGGCCGTGCAGATGTCCGTGAATCCGAAAGTAATCGACACGCCGCCCGTGACGGCAGTGGCCAAAGACGGTATCCAGCTCATTGCCAAAGCACGTGTCACGGTACGCGCCAACATTCGTCAGCTGGTGGGCGGCGCCGGTGAAGACACCATCCTTGCCCGTGTGGGAGAAGGCATCGTGTCGTCCATCGGATCGTCCGAGAATCACAAATCGGTGTTGGAAAACCCCGACTCCATCTCCAAACTCGTACTCCGCAAGGGACTTGATGCAGGAACCGCTTTCGAGATTCTTTCGATCGACATCGCCGACATCGACATAGGTAAGAACATCGGCGCCACCTTGCAAATCGACCAAGCCAATGCCGACAAGAACATCGCCCAGGCCAAAGCCGAAGAACGTCGTGCCATGGCTGTGGCTTCCGAACAGGAGATGAAAGCCAAGGCGCAGGAGGCCCGTGCCAAGGTAATCGAAGCCGAAGCCGAAGTGCCCAAAGCCATGGCCGAAGCTTTCCGCAACGGAAATCTCGGCATTATGGACTACTATCGCATGAAGAACATCGAGGCCGATACATCCATGCGCGAAAACATTGCCAAGCCTTCCTCCGGAAGCCTCGGCAACCAACCTTTAAGCAAATAACCGAAACGATTGTCGACATGAAAAAATACTTTCCTTCTTCCGAATTGATTATCAATGAAGACGGTTCTGTCTTTCACTTGCACGTCAAACCCGAATGGCTGGCCGATAAGGTGATACTCGTAGGCGACCCCGGGCGTGTGGCACTTGTGGCCTCACACTTCGAGAGCAAAGAATGTGAGGTGGAAAGCCGGGAGTTCAAAACCATTACCGGACTTTATCGGGGCAAACGTAT
>JBHAEN010000129.1:0-3072 GCA_041855645.1 Bacteroides sp.
AAGTGTTTCATGCCTTCCAACGGCAAACCGACTCGCTTCGGGTTGGTCTGATCATGATTGGATATATAATAAGTGCGTTCTTCGGCTCCTTCTTCATGGAAATGGTAGACACCCGGCGAAAAGCGCAGCACAACACTGTCGTTCCCGGAAGCTTCGGCACGAATGCGGGCAAGAAGTTTACGCAACGCAGGCGTTGCATTTTTCCGGCTTCCGGCCCTCAGACCGTAGTTTTCCGCCTTATATATACGTTCTTGAGCAAGAACCGGACTTGTCGTCGTAAGAGCGAACAAGAGCAAAGGAAAGAGGAGAGTTCTTTTCATATTCATCGTCTGTTATCGGATTAACGGAAAGAGAGTGTACCGTCGAGCACGTATGTTTTGTTTTTCACGGTCTTCCAAGTCTTCGTCAAGTTACCGTAACGCACCGTGCAGGGAGCGCCGCTTTTGGAGCGTACGATTGCTTTCGTCAGCTTTCCGTCACTCCACTCCATGTCGATCTCGAAGTTTCCTTTGGCACAGAGTCCGCCGACGCTGCCGTCTTTCCACGCATCGGGCAGGGCCGGCAGGAGATGAATGAAACCGAGATGGCTTTGGAGCAGCATTTCCGTAACGCCTGCCGTTCCGCCGAAATTACCGTCGATCTGGAAAGGCGGATGCGTATCCCAGAGGTTATCGAGCGTACCGTTTTTCAGCAGATTGCCGAAAAGCGTATAAGCATGGTTGCCGTCGTGAAGACGCGCCCACTGATTCAGTTTCCAGCCCATGCTCCAGCCCGTGGCCCCGTCGCCGCGATGTTCGAGCACCACACGCGAGGCCGCCGCCAACTCGGGCGTGGTGACGGGAGAGACGGTTCGACCGGGGTGAAGCCCGAAAAGATGGTTCACGTGGCGGTGACGGTCGGCAGGATCGTCAATGTCGGTCGACCATTCCATGAGCTGTCCATACCGTCCGATGCGGTAAGGGGCCAACTTTGCCAGTATTTCTTTCCATTGATTTCGCTCCGCCTTGTCCACACCCAACACTTCGGAGGCTTCGACGGCATCGGCCAGCACCTCGCGAACGACGGCATGCACAAACGTAGCTCCCTCGTCGATGGGGCCGTGTTCAGGCGAGGTGGAAGGCGCAGCCGTGTACGTACCGTCGGGTTTTCGCCAGAGATAATCCGCGACAAACCGCGCGCTACTCCTGATAAGATCATATCCCGTTTCGCGCAGGAAGCGAATATCGCGCGTGTAGTCGTAGTAATCCCACACGTGTGTCGCCAGCCAAGGGCCGGCCATCGGATTGAAGTTCCACGACATGTCCTGACTATCCAGCGGCGTGGTGAAGCCGAATATGTTTCCCGATATGGACGCCGTCCAGCCTCTTGCGCCGAAATAAGAGCGGGCGGTTTTTTCGCCGGGCTTTACGAGCGTACGGATGAAATCGATGAGCGGAAGCGCACACTCGCCAAGGTTGGTGGAGCAGGCGGGCCAGTAATTCATCTGTATGTTGATATTATTGTGATAGTCCACCCGCCAAGGGCCGTCCACGTTGTTATGCCACATTCCCTGAAGATTGGCGGGCAGGTTCCCGGGACGCGAGCCGGCGATGAGCAGATAGCGGCCGAACTGGTAGTAGAGTTCCTCCAGTCCGTAGTCGGGCACACCCTTTCGATAATCCCTCAACCGATGGTCGGTGGGCCGATTCACGAGCGGCACAGAGGGGTTCAGCTTCAGCTTTACACGGCCGAACAGGGCCGAATAATCGGCATAATGTTCTTTCCACAGGGCTTCGTATCCTTTCTCCGCCGCCTGTTCCATCCATGTTCGGGTGGTTTGGTCGGGGTCTACCCCCACATAGGCTTTCGGATCGGAGAAGTCGGGATCGAAATTGATGCGATAGTCCGTGTCCGCAGTGACATAGAACACCGCTTCGTCGGCTCCCCGCACGGTCAGCTTTCCGCCGGCATTCGAGAGTGTTCCTCCGGCAACGGCCGCCCGTATGCGAACGACGTATCGCATGCCGTTATTGTCCAGCGTGGCCGCATAAACCAGTCCGTCGCAGCCGTCGGGATTCATCGTTCCCGTGGATACCGGATTGGGGGCGTAGCCAAACACCAGATTTTGCCTTCCGGCTTCGCTTGCCTTGAAGCGGACAACCATGACGTTGGCGGGGTAGGAAATGAAGAAGGAACGTTCGTAGTCGACGCCGTCTTTCCGGAATTGCACGACCGCCAATGCGGAGTCGACCGAAAGAACGCGCCGATAGTCGCTCATGCCTACCGCGCTCAACCCGGTTTCCACATAAAATTCTCCCATCGTGGTGAAGTTGCCGAAACGGAAGGGAGTCTCGCGCGAGACTTCATAGGGCACTTCACTGTTGAAGTGTTCACGCGTCAGCCGGTCGGCCGTCTGCGCGTCGCCCTCGGCAAACGCTTTGCGGATGAGGGGGAGGATATGTGCCGACTGTTTGTTGACATTCCAGTAATATGCCGCCCCTTTCGCGGTGTTGGGTCCTCCGCGCCACAGGGTTTTCTCGTTGAACGTGATGCGCTCCGCCTCCACCGAGCCCATGACATTGGCTCCGATGCTTCCGTTGCCGATGGGAATAGAGCGCGACTCCCATTCCGGATCGAGGTTGCGCGAGCCGCTTCCGGCACTTTCCGGCTTGCTTCCCGTCTTCTGCATTTCGGGACGGCCTTCGTACCAAACGGCACGCCCGTTCAGCGTATTGGGTGTATCGAACCAGACGGACAACCCTCGGGTATAGTCGGTGGCTTGGACAAGGGCCGCGGAAAACAGCAGCCCGCACAGCAATGAAGAGCGTTTTATCATGATATATACACTGTTTGGGGTTTACCGTCCGCAAAAATAAAAATAAAACGCATGAGAAGCACAATCGGAATGTGTATTTTAAGCATCTGCAAGGCCGCTCTGTGAGGCGTGCGAAGTTGTGAAGAATCCAAATAGAAACGCAACGTTTTCGTGTACTCTCTTCGGTCGGGGATCGCCGCGCGGCAAGGGGCGGGACCACCCGTCCCGACGAGCGCCCCTCCACTTGATTTCCGGGGTTATAGCCAATTAGAGTTCCG
>JBHAEN010000130.1:0-14500 GCA_041855645.1 Bacteroides sp.
AGGTTTTCGTAAATCAGTCGTTTGCCGTAATAATGGGTCAGGTTTCTACATTCTATAATGGGTTCCATAAAGTTGGTTCCGAGACGTTAGTTACTAAAAAAGAAAAGGAAGAGCAACGGAATAAGTATGCCTGCCAGCAGCTCCAGTCCGCCTCGTCCGAACAGCCCTTTGCGGCCTTTCACCAGAATAATCCCCGACAAGGTGATGACAATGAGTCCCACGGCAAAGAAATCGGCAAAGTAAGTCCACCACTTGCCGGGATTGTAGTGCAACCTTGTCATTGCTCCGATGAACGGACGCCGCTTGACGGATTCGTAAACGGCGTTGCCCGTACGTGTATCGACAACGAGATTGGATCCTCCCTTGAGGAACACTTTCAGCCGGTTGGCCTCGGGAAAGTAGTGCTTCGTGTAGTTGTTCTCCTCATCGAGCGTTTCGAGCAATGCTTCGATGCTTTCGCGCGACGGTCCTTCCCCATCGGGAAGAAGCAGGGCGAGCGGAGCCACAAATTCTTTGCGCTCTATCGAAAAATGGGGGTTGATGGAGTCGCGATGATTCATCACAATGCCGGAGATGGCGTATATCAACACCATTCCGGCAAAGAAAAACGAAAGGTCGCGATGAATCGTCCGGCTCCATTTGCGCCAATCGTTACTCCAATGTTTCATACGACGCGGCCTCTACAAAATAGAAAGACAGGTAGTTCTTGCCTTCTTTGGCCTCGCGTTCAGCTATCTTGGCCCGGAAATCGGCAATGCGTTGTTCCGGAGTGTTGGCCTTTTCTCCGCGCGCTTTCTTTTCGGTGTCGCATCCGGCCTTGCTCTCACCGTGCTTTTCGTCGGCCTTGGCCGCGAGTTTGTTTTCCCAGTCTTTGAGATAGGCTTCGTCGATGCGCTGCTCACGGAGCGTTCCGGTGACCAGTACGATGGAGTTCACGCATTTCGTGTCGAATGAACCGAGCGTTCCGGCCTCCACACGAATGGTTTTCGTGTCGTCGCTGCCCATGAGGAAGATTTTCCGTCCGCCGTGTTTGCAGATATGGGTACAGACGCCTTCGAGGGTCACTTCCTTGTCGACCAGTTTTCCGGCCTCGGCCAATAACGAATCCACGCTCAATGCCGAAGAGGCAACGGCCGTGGAATCGGCTCCGGCTTCAGTGGTTTTCTGTGACTTGTTTCCGCAAGACGCGAAGAAAGAAAGAGAAGCTGTCAGCAAGACAGCGAAGAAAAATGTTTGGGTTTTCATCATCGTTATTATTTATGATTGTTAATTTTTTTATTCGATCAGAATACGCATCCCACCGCAAGGCGCATATACCACCTGTGGCTACCTTCGGAATATTCAATCCCGAAAGCCTTGTTCACTCCTCCCTTCAGAGAGGCGTATCCGCGCATGGCATTCGCTTCGGACAGCGGCCAGGAATAAGTCATGCCCGCTTCCGCGCCCGCTTGCCGGGCGGTAAGGTATTCGTATTCGCGGTAAAGATACACATCTTGTTTGTAAAGCGACTGCTGAGCGGACGACGAATCGTACGTCCCGTCGTTTTTGGTTTCTCCCGTCCCGAAAGAGAAAGAACCCGCAACCATCCATGTGAACACCGCTTCACGACTTTTCACATTGCGTTCGCCTTTCGCATACAGTCGTGTATAAGTGAGATTTTGCTTGCGGTAGTTGGGGTAGAACCATGCGGTCTGCCTCCTCGAAGCGAAATCGACTCCCGCATCAAGCGTCCACATCGAACCGAAATCCGATATGCCCCAATTTCCCACATAGGCAAGATTCAGTTTCCACCTCTTCCGTTCGGTCGTTTTCAACGGATCGTAGTAGACGATTTGTGTCAAGCCGCCTTCTCCGCGTTGTTCACGATAAACGCTTTGGTAGTTCTCCAGTTTCTCGACCGACATACGCATATCGATGCGGTGCAGATTGTCACGTTCGTACAGCGAAAAAGCGGTGTGCCATTCCCCGATATCGGCACTGTGCTTGGAATACATGACACTGTATTCCGACTTACTTCCAAAGTAGCCATTGCGCGATTTGTAAGTCGCCTCGGCGAAAACGGACATTTTCGGATTCATGCGCCATTTCAACTGCACGCTTCCTCCGTGGTGCTCATCGAAGAGAGGGCGGTTGCGGTTTTCCTGCGTATAGCCTGTTCCTCCGGACGACTCGATCGAACCGAAAAAAGCACCATAATCCACGAGGGTGGAGTATTCTTTGTCCGTCTTCCCGTCTATTTGAAAAGTAATGCCTTCGGTGCGACGTCCATAATAATAATTCACCCCGCCGTCGAGTTGGGCATTCATTCGCCAAAGCACACCGGCGGTCACATACATGTCCAACAAGGAGTTCTTGTGTCTGAGGTCTTTCCGCTTGGCATAGTTCGCAGCCGTATAGTCCACCTTGCCGCCCACGGTAAGCCGGCGAGACACATCGGCACTCACGGCCCCTGCCAGACGATAGGTTTCCAGTTGTTTTGTTCCTCTGTTCTCATCGGTTGTTTCCACAAGATTGAACGGGGTTTCGTCGGGGCGGATGAATGCGGAACCGGCCATGTTTTTCCCGGTGAAGTTGGTGTAACTCACATCGCCGTAGAACACTATTTTCCGGTTGAGCCGATAGAACGATTCCACATGCGCTCCCCACGCGTAACTGTCGGGCGAATCGTTGTAATTGACAAACTCACCATTCTGCCCGGCCACAAACAGTTCGCCCACCGATAAACGTTCGACAGGCAACACCCCGATTCCGGCAGCATTGTAGCCGGTGAGCCATGCGTCGGAAGATTTCAGAAATGAAAAGCTACGCCGGACGGCACTGTCTTTCCGAGCGAAATCCTGAGCGGAAACCATTCCGCTCAGCAATACGGCCATTGTCAGAAGCGAGTTCTTTAACCTCATCTACTTCAAAAAGTATCATTTAAAGATGCGTTACTCCGTTGATGGAAATCATTTCCGGAGTTATTCGTATCTTGGTAAACAATTCGCGCACCGTTTTTTCTGGATGCTTCCGCATCAATTCCGCTCGGATCGGTGCTTTCTTCCACACCTTTACTATAACCATACACCAATTTTCCGCTGTTTCCGGCAATGGCTTCGGTGGCTTCTTTGTCGACATTGCGATAAAGGCTATAACCCTTTGTATTGGTAAACGGCACATACCCTCCGTCAATAACGGGAGTCAACCGTTTCTTACTCTGGCTAAGAGAGTTTGCGGAATATACCTCCATACCGTCCAAAATCCAATCCACAGGCACTTTTAAGGAAGCGCCGGACGTTCCCCTGCTTCCGGCTTCGGCATACAGGTTTTGGTCGTTGGTTGCATAAGAAACGGGATCACCTTCTTTAACCGTGAAAACCATGAATGCCGGCGAATTGTTGCCCACTGCGATAGCACTTCCCAAACCATAAAGCACGGCTTTTAAATAGTTCGAAGACGGAATCGCGGCCGAAGGAGCAGGATGAGTACTCGTGTTGGTGAACACAGGCGGGTCATACACACAATAATCGGCATTCGAAAGATCTACGGAATGCTGATAGGTCGTCTTATGATTGATGGCTCCGTTCAACGCTATAACCGCCTGCTCTCCCGATTGAAGAGTAAGCGGATGTTGAATATAAACGATGTCATGCCAAGCGGGAATAAATCCCTGATCGGCATATTTCAAATTCCCGTCTTTATCATAAAATTTATTCGATGCATGGGCATTCCCCGGGAAAGCGGTACTTATGCACAGGTGGTTAACTTCTGCCGGTTGATCCGAGTTATTGTAAAGGATAACGTATTTGTCCGTTTGATAATTACCGGAACCATCATTTTTGGGACAACCGCCTACATAGAGTTCTTTAATCACAATCTGTCCAGCGCGGGACACTACGAGTGTCAACGTGATGGGTTCGGCAGGTTCCAATCCCGTGGTTTCTGTCACCGTGATATTACTTTGCAGTCCGTTGAGCAGATACGCATATCCTTCAATCGAAAGTTTTTCGGAAACCGCGGCTTCATACATGCCCACCGGAACAAAGAATACAGCTTTTCCGGCGGTATCGGTCTTTGCCGAATATACCGTTCCGACAGTGCTGTTCAGATTCACCGTCACCCCTTCGACAGAAGTCAATCCGCTTTCGGAAGGATAAGCCAGCTGAACAGACACTTCGTAGGTCTTTATGGTTTCATCGTTATCGCTACATGCGTGGCACAGCAACAACACACTCATTATGATAAAAAGATGCTTTTTCATTTCTAATTATTTTATTTATTAAACAAAAATATCTGTCGGTCATATTTTAAGGCGCAAGGAAAGCCCGTAGTAGAAAGAGGGAATATATCCGCTTCCATAGAGTGAGGTTTCCAGTCCGGTTCGAGACGATTTCACTCTTCCCATGTGATTGAAGAAGTTGTTGGCATAGAACGAGAGCGAAGCAAAATCGCCGATTTCTTTCGTCACGCTGAAATTGGCCGAGAAATAGGAAGAAATGCGTTCGGGATTGAACGTATAGCCGTAGTTCGTTTTCTGCACCAGCTTAACCAGCTCGTTGTACAGCGCGACGTCGTTATCCTTTGCCCATACCAGTTTTTCGTAGAAAGGAATCTTCGTCCCGGGTTCGTCCAACGTGCTGTAATAAACGGGATAGGTGGCGATGTACTTATCGCGCACATTCTTTGTGTAGGGCACGCCGAAATAGTCGTTCCGCGATTCGAGCACCACACTTTGCGTACCTCCGGCATATTCACTCAACGGACGGTCGTAATTATAGAACGTACTTTCGAGGCGCAAGGAAAAAATCAGCCGCAACTTGGGGATATGTGTTTTGACGGTAAGATTCGTGTTTATCCTGTCGGACAGGCTGCCGTTTCCCACCGATGCGGTGGCCGCATACGAAGTGGAGTAAGCATTGGAACCGCCATAGTAACCCACATACCGGTAGGGACGCCCGTCGGCCATCATCTGCGCACTGCCCGGCGACCACGCGATCAGGGTTTCATCCGTTCCGTGATAATGATAATAATTGCCGTCTATCCGGAAGGAGGTTCGCAAAGCGGGAATCTTAGCAAAATCAATCACCCATTCCAACCCGCTACGTACCACAGGCGAAGCGTTGACATACGTACTGACCGCCCGAAACACTTCGCGGTCCGTATAGGTCAGCTGTTCGGAAGCAAGCGCGCCATCGGTATCGTGCACCGTAACCACTCCCGTTTGGGAATCGACGGTGTAAGTCTGCCGGGCAAAGGGAATGGTGCTTTGTTCCAAATCTTTCTGCTGGGTCAGCTTATAAGTGAAAGGTACATAAGAAAGAACGCGCATGTAGGGGCGGTACGTCTTGTGGTGAAATGCCGACAGGGAGATTTTGGTTCCTTTCACCGTCGCTTCCACGCCGAATTCCATCTGACGGGTGTACTGCCACTTCAGATTCGCGTTGTATTGAGGTTTGACCGGATAAGTGTAGTAGGCATAAAAGGCTTTTCCATCGCTCGTGCTTCCCGGCGTGAATGCAGGCAGGTCGGCGTAGGACGGAAGCGGATACAAGACCTGAGACGAAGGAAATTTCACCGCCTTCCCCCACCCTCCGTAGACGGAAAGGCTGCTCACCGCACCATCGGCACGCTTCCAAAAATGGTAACGCGCATTGAAGCGGGGCGAAAAACCGGTGGGCGTTCCGTAATCGGAGCGAGCGATGACCGTAGCCTCTCCGCGAAGTCCGGCCATCAGTTCCAACGTGGAGCGGGAAGTGGTGGGAATGGTCAGCTTCTCTTCCGCATACCCCGCCACGTGGTTCACATAAGGCTGTTCGTCGTAACGATAAGGACGCCACGTGGGAGTATGGCGCATATCGTCATAATAAGCGCCTCGCCCCTCGTTGCCGCTTCCCGTCCACTCACCGCCGACGAGCAGACGATGATTGATCTCGCCAAAGCGTCGTGCCCAGCCGGCTTTCAGTTTCACCGCATAGCTCATCGGCTTGCTGTCGACAAAAGCCAATTCGTACCAATAGCCCGTGGGGCCCAGAATGATGGGGGCATAAGGATTGGCCGAGTCGTATTCGGTGGCTATGGCATAGCCTTCTTCCGCGGTATGAATATAGGGTTGGGCAGATGCGCTGCTTTTACGGCTGCGCACTTCCGAAGCCTTATCGGCATACGAGAAAGAGGCGTTCAGTTCCACATGGGTAATCCAGCTTTTATTCAGCAACCAGTCCGCTTTCAGGCTGCCCCGAAAACTGTGATCGCGAACTTTCGCATAGGTTCCCAAGAATAAATCGGGGTCGCTCTCCGAATTGTATCCGCCTAAATTGCCCGCCAAACCGACCGTTAACGACAACGGAGCGGATTTCCGCAACAGCGTATGGGAATAGTTGATGTGAAAGGCGTTCCGCGCATAAGCCGTGTAGGGCGAAACCAAATCGTCAATGGAACGGGTATGCTCAAAACCCGCATTCAACACCCCGGAACGGCTTCCCAAGGCGAAACCTTTGCTCACCGCCACTTGCTTGGTGTGGGGATGCGCGGCCAGATCGACAATGAAGGGGGTTTTCCCCTTGCGGGTATTGACTTTCACCATGCCGTTCGACAAATCGCCGTACTCCACCGAGGGGATGCCCGTGATGACCTCGACCGACTCGATGTGTGCCGAACCGATGCCGCGCATGCTTGCGCCAAGCGTTTCGCCCATCTCGGCATTGTTTTGCAGACGAACGCCATCTATCTCGACGGCCGTTCCGAAAGAGGGGTTTCCCTTTTCCAAAGACTCGCTTCGCAGAGCCAAACGAGGGTCGTTAATCAACGTGCCGTTGGTGACCTTACCGCCCGGAAGCAATCCGGAGACGTTGGCCAGATTCAGAATTTGCGCATGGTCCAGCGCGTTGCGGTCTATGGTGTAGGAGGTGGACAGCCCATCGGTTTGCTTTTGGGCGACGACTTCGACTTCGTCCAGTTTTAAGTTATCTTCGGCCAGTATGATCTGTAAGACAGGCGAATCGCGGCGCACGTTTATCTCTATCCGGTTTTTCACGTAGCCCAGACATTGCACTTCGATTATCGTTTTTCCTTCGGGAACCTGCCGGATGACAAATTCTCCCTTATCGTTCGTAACCGCCCATAGTTCGCTTTGCGGAAGAAACACGGTGGAAAACTCCACGGGCCGATAATCTCTTGCCGAAACCACTTTGCCGGAAAGCGTATGTTTTTGTCCTGTGGCAGAAAGAGTTATCCCGATGAGCAACAAGAGGAACAGAAAAGAACGTTTGTTCATTTATCTATCTCGATTTGTGGTCGACAAAGGTCTGTAATAAACCCGGGACTGACAATCACCATTTATGGGTAATCTCCGCATCCCGAATCGCCATTTATAGGTATGCCCTATTCCCGGTTAAGTTGGTTAAACTATCTGTTCTCCGCATCGGATTTCGGACTAAACCCTTTATATTTGCCTCCGAACAAAGACTCAAGAACAGCACAATGATGAAAAAACGAATCTTCCTATTCGGCTGTTTATGCCTCTGCGCCATGACCTGCCTATGGGCGCAACGGGAAGTTAAGTCCGACACGCTTCGTCGCACACCGCCTCCGGCCGTCATCGACATGGGCGGATTCCTTATCGACATGACTTTGGCCGATCCCACCATTGTGCCCGTCACCGCCAAACCTTCATGGCTTTTCCCCGTCCGGCAGACCAAAGACTACAACCGCATCTTCGGCCTGAACCCCGACGTGACCTACACGCAGGGCAGCAGCCGGGTTTTCCACGCCGCACCGCTTTACGGAGGAGGAGGCTTTTCTTCCACCTCGACGCATCTGCAAATGGGTTCGTTCCGGCTGAAGAACGGCATGCAACTCAACACCTACGGCAACTACAACGCCGAGGGATGGAGAGTACCCGACCGAAGTGCCCTTCCGTGGGATCGGAACCGTTTCCGGGGAGCTTTCGAACTGAAATCGGGCAACGGCGCCTTCGGCATCCGGGTCGAGGTGCAACAGGGGCGGACAACTCCGTTTTAGAACCGTCCACCGAAAGTTCTCAGCATCGCCCGCTCCACTTATCGCACACTCCAGAACCGAGAACTACCGTACCCCCTCACGCATCGGTATTTTGTAAAATTCTTTCAACCTTCTTCGCAAAGTCGGTTTCGGAACCGGTCGGGATTTCGACCCTCTCGAAAGCCCCATGGGAAGCGGGTTTCCGAAATGCGTGCACTTGACGTCTGAAATGCACCCACCTGACGTCTGAAATGCACGTGTTTCAGAAGTCAAATGCACGCACTTGACGTGTGAATTGCACGCATTTCGGAAAAGCGAAGAAATCATGTAAAAAAAAGAGAGCATCAGGGGCGGAATGGAATAGGTGGAAAATCTCTCCTGAAGGGACTTGTTTTTACTTCTTCAGGAAGAACCGGACAGGCTTATTATTATCGGTAGGATGAATGGAGAAAACTGAAGGCTACGCGCTTTCTGCGAACAGCGATATAAGCAAACAGGCGGACGACGACTTTTTTTGCCAACAGATTTAAAAAGAGAGCCAGATTTCATAATTTATGTTACAAACCTAAATATTTTATACCTTACTATTTGGATATTCGGAAAAAGTCCATACATTTGCAATGTGTTTTTCATAGTATTAGATTTAAGGTTAACAAAGGTTGGAGTACAGCGGTACTCCTTTTTTTATACCCGTATGCCGCTTAACCGCAACGAAGTACGGAAAATCACGAGATAATGCAATTCTTTACGTATGAGACTCAATAACATATTTCATCCTGCACGCCTCCTTACGCTCCTTCTGCTCCTGCTCCTGTCCGTAACTTCTTGCGAAAAAGAAGAGCCCGACGACGGAATAGCCCGACAAACCTTGTTCATGTACCTGCCTTGGTCGGGCAATCTGCTTCCCTACTTCCAACAGAACATTGCCGACTTGGAGAAAGCCATCGTTCAACGCGGTTTGAATGACGAGCGTGTGATCGTCTTTCTTTCGGAAACGGAGAAAACGGCTTCGCTCTACGAAATTGAGTATATAGGCAGACAAGTGAATCGAAAACTGTTGCGTACTTACACCGACTTGCAACTGACCACGGCACAGGGCATCACTCGGCTGCTGAAAGAAGTAGTGGCCTATGCTCCCGCATACCGCTACGGAATGGTCATAGGATGTCACGGCATGGGATGGATGCCCGTGGGCTCAAACCCGGCCCGAAGTTCCGGATTACGCCGGCAACACGTCGCGACACAGGGCGAAGTACTCTTGACCCGATACTTTGGCGGAACAAGTGCCGAACATCAGACAGAGATTACCGACTTAGCCCAAGGCATATCCGACGCGGGAATAAAGATGGAATATATTCTTTTCGACGATTGTTACATGTCGAGCATCGAGGTAGCCTATGACCTGAGACACGTGGCGGGATACCTCATCGGCTGCCCCACCGAAGTGATGGCCTACGGAATGCCTTATCAACACATCGGCAAATATTTGTTGGGCGAGGTCAGCTATGAGGGTATTTGTCAGGGTTTTTACGACTTCTATGCCGCCTATCCCTATCCGTACGGAACGATTGGAGTGACGAAATGCTCCGAAGTTGAGGCACTGGCCGGAATCATGAAGGAAATCAATGCGCAATGCACTTTCGACACGAATCTTCTTTCGTCGTTACAACGGCTCGACGGCTACACGCCGGTGGTGTTCTTCGACTGTGGCGACTACGTGGCCAAACTGTGCGGAACAAACACCGACCTGTTGCAACGCTTCCAAACACAGCTGAGCCGTACAGTCATTCACAAACGACACACGAAAGAGTATTATTCGATGTTCATACCGGGAGCGGTACAACTGGACACCTACTCCGGCGTCACCATCTCCGATCCGAGCATCAACTCCAAAGCCGTCAACAGCAAGAAACAGACGGCATGGTATCGGGCTACGCACAGCCAATAAAGAGGGCTTGCTCCGCTCAGTCGAACTGTAAAGAATCGCCGGAAGAAGGCAGGTTTGTCTTTTTTCGATAACGCCGGACAATGGAAAGAATTTCAAAGCCGTACTTAGCCACGCTCCTCGCCCCGAAATAGGGAATGGCTTCGAGCGCACGCGGCGTGTCGGGTAAGAGATTCGCTATCCCCAGCAGAGCCTTCTGTTGCATCACCGTATAGGCGGGAAGCCCGGCATCTTTCGCCTTCTTCGCCCTCCACTCAACAAGCAACCGATAGAGTTCCGGGTGCATAATGTCCGTGGGCATTTCCGCTTTGCTCCCGGACGAAGCACGCCCTTTACCCTCCTTTCGTTCCTTCCTTGTTCGCGAAGCGCCTTTATTCGCCTCTTCCGCCACCAACATCGCTTTGGCTTTTCGACTCAGATAGGCCTTAACCGTGAACGATTCGGTAGAGGCCCATTCCAACAAAGCCTCTTTCAGGGCAAGAGCCTCTTCAAAGGTTTGCATACGTTCGGCAAGTTGCTTCTTCAGTTCCTTGTTGTCCAAAGGCATGCTCGCGTTTTCGACCAATTCGCGGAGCGGTTTCAATTCGTTCAGAAAATAGCGAGCCGCAGAACCGATGCGCTCTTGCAGTTCGCCGCTTCCGCCGTCGAAATTTTGCTCATTCACCATGCGGGTATATTGGTTGCGAAAGCGCGAAGCCACCTCCACGACTCTTGTGTAAAGATTGGGCTGCAAAGCCTTCCAAGCCTCGAGTTGTTTGGGATAAAGGCGGTACAACTCTTCGTCCATCAGTCTGACCAGACGCTTCCAAGCCTGTTCGAGCGGATAAAAGCCGAACAGTTCGGTCAGCAGGTCGATGAAGTAGGCCTGTCGCAAACTTCTCAGCCGTTCGGCATCGGGAGTATGTTCTCCGACTTCCCGGGTAAAGGCCTCCACCACGGTGTCGCTGATGATGGCCTCACGCCTGAGCGGAGTTTCGAGAATGATTCCCTCAAGCGACTTGCAGCGGCTCAAGGCGACATAAGCCTGTCCGTGGGCAAAAGAGTTGCGGGCATTGATAATGACACGTTCGAAAGTCAATCCCTGACTCTTGTGAATGGTGATGGCCCAAGCCAAACGGATGGGATACTGTTTGAACGTGCCGTCGACCACTTCGCTGATTTCCTTACTTTCCTCATTGAGCAAATAGCGCGTGTTCGCCCACTCCTCGGGCATCAGATCGAAGACGGAAGCATCATCCCGCTTCGCTCTCACGCGGATTCCGTTCTCGCCGACCTCTGCCACTTCGCCGATCATGCCGTTATAGTAACGCTTCTCGGCCGAAACATCATTCTTCAGAAACATGATTTGCGCACCTTCCTTGACCACAAGCACCTCGTCGGCCGGAAAAGAAGATTCGGGAAACGCCCCCGTCACTTGGGCGCGAAAGCTATACGCCCTGCCCGGAAGCAAAGCCAATTCACGGTCGTTCACCTGTTGTGCCTGATGGTTATGCGTCGTCAGACGGATGTATCCTTCTTCTTTGGGCGGCAGAAAGCCGGGATGATGACGCTTGTTGAGCTCATGGAGTACCTCATCGTCTGCACGGTTCTCGCGTATCTTATTGAGCAACGACAGAAAGAGCGGATCGCTCTGCCGATAGACTTTCGTGAGTTCTATGGTGACGTAAGCCGCACGACGCAGAGCATGCGAAGCGAAAAAATAAGGCGTTTCGTAATAATTCTTCAGCAGTTCCCACTCATCGTCCTTCACAACGGGAGGAAGCTGTTGCAAGTCGCCGATGAGCAACAGTTGCACCCCTCCGAAAGGCTTGTTGCGGTCGCGGTGCAATCGCAATACGGCATCCACAACGTCAAGCAAATCGGCACGCACCATACTGATTTCGTCGATCACCAACAGATCCATGCTTCGGATAATGTTGCGCTTTTCTTTGCCGAACCTGAAGTAACGGCCGGTTGACGATTGAAACGTCGTATCGGGGATAAAGGGAGCAAAAGGAAGTTGTAGGAAAGAATGTATCGTAACGCCTCCCGCATTGATGGCGGCAATGCCCGTAGGTGCAAGTACAACCATCCGCTTAGGCGTTTGTTCACGCAGGCGGCGCAGAAAAGTGGTCTTACCCGTACCGGCTTTTCCGGTGAGAAACAGGTTCATTCCCGTCTGCTCCACCAATTGCCAAGCCAATTCCAGTTCGGTATTCTGTTCCATATCAAGTTTCATGAAAACCTCATCCATCAAATAAGGGCATGAATTGCCCATGCCATCACAAAGTCTGCCTCAAAACGGTAGTCGACATCGAACACTTCGCCGGACGACGTACTTTCCATCCTGAAACTCCCTTGAGGCTGCGGATCAAAAGGCCGGGCACGCAGAGTGCGCAGGTCGGCATCGGGATTTGTCTGACACTTATAAACCGCTTCTTTGCCCGACCAGTGCAGCAAAAGCCCCCACACCTCGTCGCCACCATAGGGGCGCACTTCTTCCTCCGGATGAAGGAAACGCGAAGCCACTCCGCACACACGACTTCTGTGGCGTTCGATGTCGATGCCTACCGGCTGCCGACTCCATGCCGCCGCCACGTAGTCCCCGGCATGCGAAATACTGATGTACTCTCCCGAACGACCGGACAAGAAAGGCTTTCCCGAAACGTCATAGCTCACAAACACCTCTCCCCCCGTAAGCCGACAAAGCAGCACGCGGGAAGCGATGCGTTCCATCTTCCTACTCGGCAACTTCACGGACTGTATTTCTTCGAGAGTACGTATGCGGGGTTGCGGGGGTAACAACGCGAGCAAGTCGTCGGGCGACTCTTCCGTTTTCCATACCTCCCAGCGCAGGGCATCGGTTTGATGTTGCAAAAGCAAAGGCATAGCACTCAGCCTTCCTCTTCTTTTTCATCCTCCCCGGCTTGGGGCAGGATGGTAAACTTGACTTTGAGTATCCGGCGACTGTCCATTTCAAGCACCTCAAACTCATAGCGTTCACCGTAAGTCACCCGCTCGTTCAGGGAGGGAAATTCTCCCTTCATTTCGAGCAACATGCCGGCCACTGTGTCGGAGTCACGGGTGACAGCCTCGAAATGGTCTTCGTCTATCCTCGTAATCTTAAAGAAATCGGTCAGCTGAGTCTTCGCTTCAAATATCCATGTATGTTCGTCGATGACGGTATAGGTACGTTCTTCATCGTCATATTCGTCATGAATCTCTCCGACAATCTCTTCGATGATGTCTTCCATGGTAACGAGCCCGGAGGTTCCGCCAAACTCGTCGACCACAATGGCAATATGGATTTTATTGGCTTGAAAGTCGCGCAACAAATCGTCTATCATCTTCGTTTCGGGCACAAAATAAGCAGGACGTATGAGCGACTGCCAGCGGAAATGTTCGCCCTTGTTGAGATGAGGCAGCAAGTCTTTGATGTAAAGCACTCCTTTGATATGGTCGCGCGAGCCCGTGTAGACGGGTATGCGTGAGTACGCATTCTCAACGATGCAGCGTATGACTTCGGAGAACGATGCCCTTATGTCGAGGTCTACCATATCAAGACGGGAAGTCATCACTTCTTCCACAGTTTCCCCTCCGAAGCGAATAATGCCTTCGAGCAAATTGTTTTCTTCGGAAATATCGGCTTTATCCGTCAACTCAAGGGCGTGCGAAAGCTCATCAACCGATATGGCGCGAGCCTTACGGGCAAACTTTTTGCCCAAGAAAGATGTCGATCCCACAAGCAAGGATGCTACGGGGCGAAACACCCGTTCGAGCACGCAGAAAGTGGGAGCCGCCCTACGACAAAAGGCCAGCGTGCGCTGTGACGAGTAGATTTTGGGCATGATTTCGCCGAAAAGCAACAAAAGGAAGGTCAACACAACCGTAAGCAACACAAACTCCGCAAGCGTGGAATGAAATTCAAAAACTCCAAGGAAGAAGTAGTTGCATAACATGATAATGGTAACGTTGACGAAATTGTTCGTTATGAGAATAGTGGCCAGCAGGCGTTCGGATCCGGCCAACAACTTGCTGATTTTCTCATCGGAAGGATGCTTGCCGTCTTTGATTTCATTGAGGTCGGAAGGCGACAAAGAGAAGAAAGCGATCTCGGAGGCCGAGGCAAAGCCTGAAGCAATGAGAAGCAATGCGGCAAGCAATATGGCCGCCAATTCGGAGAACGAGGGCGGATGTACGGTGATACCGGCAAAGAGGTCGGGCAATTGGCTTAAATAATCGTCAGAGTCCAAGGGAATGGGGTATTGGTTCAACTTAAAAAGGCTGTTCTTCCTTTTCGGGAGTGTCTGTTCGGGCCGTGGCAGAACTTGGCGATTCGGCCGGCATGGCTGTTTTCGCCGGGCTCAGCATCTCCATGTAATCCACAAAAACTTCGGTAACGTAACGCAACGCACCCGATTGATCGGAATAAGAGCGTGTACGTATCTTACCCTCCAAGTAGAGTTTATCGCCTTTATGCACATAGCGGTCGATGACTTCGGCCCAACGGTTGGAGGCCACGATGTTGTGCCACTCGGTTCGTTCGGGTATCTGTGTGCCGTTGGGCAACGTATAAGCCCTGTCCGTAGTGGCGAGTCG
>JBHAEN010000131.1:0-18962 GCA_041855645.1 Bacteroides sp.
AAAAGCGAGAAATGGAGCAGCGAGTGGTCGAGACCATGCGGCTGTGCGACTATAATGAGATGATGCTCCGCATCTCGCGATTGCGCAATGATACCCGGAATCAAGGACACGTAACCGTGGAAACGGGCTACGATGCGCAAGGGGCTTCGTACGTACACAGCAGCGCCCAAATTTCCGACAGCAGTTCTTCTCCCCGGCCGCTTTCGGTGAGTGTGTTTTCACTCTCCGACATCAAAGACGAAGTGCAGATTTGGCGAAACAAAGACAGCATCATCGTGAAAAAGGGAAGCGAGAACGAAAAGCCCTTGGCCGCCCTGCAAAGCAAGGGAGGCATGGAATCGTTGATGCTGGCCGAAAAGGCGATGACGATGCAGGAACTGGCCATCTACTTGCAGCGCGGGCTGCATGCGGGACTGGATTTGGTGGCGGAACCCGACATACAGGTGTACGACAGTTTGCTGCAAGTCCTTCTGAAGGAAGAAGGCCTCACGCTGCCTTATCGCCTGATGCTGCTTCACTCCGGCCAAACGGTCGATTCGACTTACACGTTTGTCGATACGCTGGCCGTCACCGGAACGCCCGGCTATCGGCCTACGCCGAAAGCACGCGGTTATGAATATTCGTTCGACATGCATTCAAACCGTCACTATCTGCTACACATGGAGCCGTTTACCGGGCTGCTTCTGAAACAGATGGCCGGCATTCTGCTCACGTCGCTGGTCATCCTGATCGTGCTGGGATTCTCGTTTTGGTTTCTCATCCGCATTCTCCTGCGGCAACGCAGTCTGGAGGAGATGAAAAGCGACTTTACGAACAACATCACCCACGAACTGAAAACGCCCATTGCCGTGGCCTACGCGGCCAACGACGCCCTGCTCAACTTCGATGCCGCCGCCGACGCCGTGCAACGCGACAAATACCTGAACATCTGCCGCGAGCAGTTGCAGCGACTGGGCGGACTCGTGGAGCAAATCCTTTCCATGAGCATGGAACGGCGCAAAACCTTCACCCTTCATCTTGAGGAAATCCCTCTGCGCGAACTGCTGGACCGGCTCGTCGAGCAACATACGTTGAAAGCCGGCAAACCCGTGTCTTTTTCGATTGACATTGCCCCCGAATCTCTCACGGTCACGGCCGATCGCATCCACCTTTACAATATGCTGAGCAATCTCATGGATAACGCCGTGAAGTATTCGCCCGGCAAAGCCTCGGTCGATATCCGCTGCCGCCGCACGGCCGATGAAACGGGCAGGGAACGGACGGAAATTGCGGTGGCCGATCGCGGAACAGGCATCCCCGCCGAACAGCAGCGATACGTTTTCGACAAATTCTATCGCATACCCGCGGGCAACATCCACAACGTCAAGGGCTACGGCCTGGGGCTGTTCTATGTCAAAACGCTGGCCGAGCGTCACGGCGGCCATGTCGGCTTGACGAGCGAACCCGGCCGGGGAAGCGTATTTACCCTCATACTGTAAAAACCTCACATGCACGAACAGGCAATATGAAAGACATTCAGGTACTTCTCGTGGAAGATGAACAGATTCTGGCCATGATCATCAAAGACACCCTCGAAGGGCAGGGATTCACGATACGCACTGCCGCCGACGGAGAGGAAGGACTGCTCCGCTTTTTCGAGCGACGTCCCGACGTGCTGGTGGCCGATGTCATGATGCCCCGCATGGACGGTTTCGAAATGGTGCGCCGCATTCGTCGCACGGACAGAACCACGCCGGTGCTGTTCCTCACGGCACGATCTGCCGTGAACGATGTGGTGGAGGGATTTGAACTTGGCGCAAACGACTACCTGAAGAAGCCTTTCGGCATGCAGGAACTCATCGTGCGCATCAAGGCGTTGCTGGGAAGAGCCCGCACGGCGTCCGAAAATCGGCATACCGAATCGCCGGGACATTGCTTCGAGGTGGGTGCCTATCGATTCAATCCCGTAACCCAGCGTCTGCAACATGCCGGCACGGAGCAGGAACTGTCGCATCGCGAATCGGAGATTCTCCGCCGTTTTTGCGAACACCGCAACAGTGTAGTCGTCAGTCGCGACCTTCTGCTCGAACTTTGGGGCGACGACAGTTTCTTCAATTCCCGCAGTCTGCACGTCTTCATCACCAAACTGCGCCGCCGGTTATCGCACGACGAACGCATCCGCATCGTCAACGTAAGAGGAATCGGATACAAACTGATATCGCCCGACGCGGACGAATGAAAACGGCATTGTCCGGTTCTCCGCGCCGCAAACACCCTCCGTTGCAGTAAACAGCCGCTTTTTCTTCAGTGTTTACCGCACTTTCATGCACAAAAACATTCGTTTGCCTGTACCCAAACGAAAAAGCGGGTGCAGTGAAACTTTCGTTTGGGTGCAGGCAAACGAAAAGGAAAGTACAGGCCGACGATTGAAATGATGCATTTTTCCGCGCTAATCTCCGAAGTCCCGGAATCAAACGGATACATCTTCCGTATTCATAAAAAGAAATAAAAAAACGCACCGTTCATTGCACAATTAAATCATGTATTTAATTTCGCGATTAAATAAAGCAACGAACCACACATAGATTCATGAAAACAGCAGAACAGAACATGGAACAACGCATCCTCGATGCGGCGGCATCCTTGTTCATCGAACAAGGATTTGCCCGGACAACCACCGGACAAATAGCCGAATTGGCGGGATGCAATCAGGCCCTGGTACACTACTATTACCGCACCAAAGACAAGTTGTTTGAAAAGGTGTTCGAGGAAAAAAAAGACATGCTCGTCTCCAACCTGCTGGCCATAGACGACACCGGAGCCGATTGGGAGAAAAGAATGGCGAACATCGTCGGCGCGCATTTCGACTTCTACCGGGAAAACCCCGGATTAGTGCCTTTTATCTTTCGAGAGCTTCTTTCCAATCCCGACCGCATCGACTCGCTGCTCGACAAGCTCAAGCAGAACACATCCGCCGTCTTCGATCCTCTGGAGGCCGAACTGAATCGGGAGGTGGAGAAAGGAACCATCCGCCCGATAACCCTGACCGATCTGATGTTCACCATCGTTTCCTTAAACATCGCTCCCTTTCTGGCGATGCCGGTGTTGAAAAACAGGCTGAACCTCTCGGACGAAGAAGTTCCGGCATTGCTGGACGCCCGCCGGCAGGAAACAATCGACACGGTATTGGCCCGTCTGAGAAAATAAAAGAGACTTCGCAGCGGAAATCTTCTTCTTCCCTCACCCATGTATTCCATTGACAAAATCCATACAACAATGAAAAAGCAACTTGTCGTGTCGCTCCTGCTTGTCGGGATGTGCGGCTCCTCCGCCCGGGCACAGCTCCGCATCGAAGACTGCCACCGCAAGGCACAAGCCAACTATCCGCTGATCAAACAATACGATTTGATTGAGAAGACAGAGCAGTATAGCCTTGCGAATGCGAATAAGGGCTATTTGCCTCAGGCCGCGTTTTCGGGCAAAGCCACCTACCAATCGGAAGTGACCGAGTTGCCCATCGACCTCTCCCGCCTGAGCATAACGGGGGTAAGCATCCCCTCGCTGAGCAAAGATCAATACGGGGCCACCCTCGACGTTACCCAAACCCTATGGGACGGCGGGACAATCAAATCGCAGAAAGACGGGCTACGCGCCGCTGCCGAGGTCGACCGAAAGAATGTGGAAGTCGGTCTTTATGCCCTCAACGAAAGGGTCAATCAACTCTACTTCGGCATCCTGCTGACCGATGCACGGATTCTTCAGAATCGGCTGCTGCAAGACAATCTGGCGCAAAACGAAGATCGCCTGCGGTCATACCTGCATAACGGCATGGCCGGACAAGCCGATTTGGATGCCATCAGGGTCGATCGTCTGAAGGCCATTCAACAAAACGCGGAACTCGTCAACACGAAAAAGTCATACGTCGCCATGCTCTCCCTGCTCATCGGCGAAGAATTGGGAGAGGACACGGAATGGGTGAAGCCCGAGGCCGTGCGTCCGCTCGACCCGTCCGTCAAGCGTCCGGAACTCGGGCTGTTCGATGCGCAAATCGGAAGCCTCGAGGCCCAATACCGGCAGATTACCGCAGGCCTGATGCCCAAAGTGGGGTTATTCGCCACGGGCGGATACGGCAAGCCGGGGCTGAATATGTTGGACAACAATGCTTCGGCTTATTATGTCGGCGGTATCCGGCTCACTTGGAACATAGGCAACTTCTACACCCGGAAGAACAGCCGGAAAATCATTCGGGCGAAAATCAACGCCGTGGAGCAGCAGCGCGAAACGTTCCTGTTCAACACCCGCCTCGACATGGCCCGGAAGAACGGTGAAATAGATCAATACGTCGAACAATTGAAGTACGACGACGAAATCATCGCCCTCAGGGGCAGCGTAAGGCGTGCCTCCGAAGCCCGAATGGCCAACGGCACGATTTCGGGAGTCGACCTGGCAAGAGACATCAATGCCGAACAGATGGCCATAGAAGACAAAATTCTGCACGAAATGCAACTCCTGCTCACGATATATAACCTCAAATTCGCCACGAACAACTGACAAACCTCTCCCGTTTGCCGGGCTTTATCGGACGCATCTTCAACAATCATCTCAAAAACAAGGAAAATGAAAACGACTCATCTTTTACTCTTCGGATGGATTTTAGTTCTGTCAGCCTGCGGAACAGGCAATGGAGATTACGACGCTTCGGGAGTGTTTGAAGCGACGGAAGTCATCGTTTCGGCCAGAAATACGGGCGAAATCATGCAATTCGACGTCGAAGAAGGCCGGCAGGTGGAGGCCGGAAAGACTTTGGGTTGCATCGACACGGTGCAACTGCACCTGAAAAGGCGTCAGCTGCTTGCGGGCATGCAGTCGGCCGACAGTCGCCGTTACGACGTGCCCCGGCAGGTGGCTTCACTCCGCCAGCAAATCGCCACGCAAAGAAACGAACGGCTCCGATTCGAGAATCTTGTTCACTCGGGCGCAGCCAACCGGAAACAACTCGACGACATCAATGCCCAAATCGCCATGCTCGAGAAGCAACTTGCCGCACAGACCGAAACGCTGGAAAACGGCAACCGGAGCATTGCCGGAGAACGACTCGGCCTCGACGCTCAAGTGGAGCAGGTCGAAGATCAAATACGCAAAAGCCTCATCGTCAGCCCCATCAACGGGACGGTATTGGCCAAATATGCCGAACCCGGCGAACTGGCCATACAGGGACGTTCGCTCTTCAAGGTGGCCGACATGGAACACATGTTCCTGCGCGCGTATATCACGGCCGACCAACTGACCTCTCTGAAAATCGGGCAGAAGGTGAGCGTGTATGCCGACCGGGGCAGCGAAGGCAGAAAGGAGTATCCCGGCGTCATCGTCCGGATTGCCGACAATGCCGAATTTACGCCTAAAACCATTCAGACCCGCGACGAACGCGCCAATCTGGTATATGCCGTAAAGGTGGCCGTGAACAATGACGGCTATATCAAGAGGGGAATGTACGGAGAAATGAAAATCAACAAGCCATGATCGCCCTATCGGCTTCCGGACTCAGTAAAAGCTATGGAAAAGTCCGGGCTTTGAAAGACGTAAGTCTTGAAGTGAACAAAGGCGAGATTTACGGCATCATCGGTCCCGACGGAGCGGGGAAAACCACGCTTTTCCGCATACTGACCACGCTTCTGCCCGCCGATGGCGGCAGCGCGACCGTGGAAGGACGGGATGTGGCCGGCGATTACAGGCAAATCCGCCAACTCATCGGCTACATGCCGGGCAAGTTCTCGCTCTATCAGGACCTGACGGTGGAAGAGAACCTGAGCTTTTTTGCCACGGTCTATAACACCACCATAGCGGAAAACTATCACCTGATCGAAGACATCTACAAACAAATAGAGCCGTTCAAAAACCGGAGGGCAGGAAAACTTTCGGGAGGAATGAAACAAAAACTGGCCCTGAGCTGCGCTTTGATACATAAACCTCTCGTGTTGTTTCTCGACGAACCCACTACGGGAGTCGACCCCGTATCGCGTAAAGAATTCTGGGAAATGCTGATCAAACTGAAAAAACAGGGCATCACGATTCTTGTGTCCACACCCTACATGGATGAAGCCACATTGTGCGACCGTATCGCGTTGATACAGAACGGAGAGTTCATGCAAGTCGATTCGCCGCAAAACATCATCGACGCCTATCCCCGCACGCTTTGGGCCGTCCGCTCCGAACGGATGCACCGCCTGCTGAACGATTTGAGAAACTGCCCCTTCGCGGCATCGTCATTTTCATTCGGAGAAACTTATCACGTGACGCTGCACGACGACGGTACTCCCGAACGTTTGCACATTTATCTCAAAGACGGCGGACACACCGACGTCGAGATTCACGCCATCCGCCCTACGGTGGAAGACTGCTTCATGTTGTTGTCCAAACCATCGACTGTATGAAAGAAGAGGTAATCTACACGGACAATCTGACCAAACGTTTCGGTTCCTTTACGGCAGTCGACCGCTTGTCGTTCAGCGTTTCCCGAGGCGAAATTTTCGGATTTCTGGGAGCGAACGGCGCAGGAAAGACCACGGCGATGCGCATGCTCTGCGGATTGAGTCACCCCACTTCGGGACAAGGCATGGTGGCCGGGTTCGACATCTTCAAACAGTCCGAAGAAGTCAAGAAAAACATCGGCTACATGAGTCAGAAGTTCTCCCTTTACGAAGATCTGAAGGTATGGGAAAACCTGCGCCTGTTTGGCGGCATTTATGGGATGAAAAGCAAAGCGATTGCCGACAAAACGGCAGAAATGTTGAAAGAACTGGGGTTTGAAGACGAAAGGAATACACTCGTCAAGTCCTTGCCTTTGGGATGGAAGCAAAAGCTGGCTTTCTCGGTCTCCATCTTTCACGAACCCAAGATCGTCTTCCTCGACGAACCTACGGGAGGCGTGGACCCCGTCACCCGCAGACAGTTCTGGGAACTGATCTATCAGGCAGCGGAGCGAGGCATCACAGTCTTTGTGACCACGCACTATATGGACGAAGCCGAGTATTGCGACCGCGTATCCATCATGGTCGACGGCCGAATCGAAGCCCTCGACTCTCCCCAAAACCTGCGCGCCCGTTTCGGGGCCGACACGATGGACGAAGTCTTCCGCCAACTGGCGCGCAAAGCAACCCGTAAAGCAGACTGAAAAACGATGAGAACATTCGGAGCATTCGTCAGAAAAGAGTTTTATCACATCCTTCGCGATAAACGTACCGTACTGATTCTTTTGGTGATGCCGATTGTGCAAATGCTGTTGTTCGGCTTTGCCATCACCACCGAAGTGAAAAACGTGCGCATGGCCGTTTTCGATCCATCGAAAGATGTGGCCACGCAAAAAATCAAAGATCGCTTTCAGGCCAGCGAGTACTTCACCATCGAACAGGAGCTGACCGGCCCTGCCGAAATCAACGATGTGTTCAAGTATGGGAAAATCAACATGGTCATGGTGTTCGGCGAAAATTTTGCCGACCGGCTCTCGACGCGCGGAGAAGCCGCCATTCAGCTGATCACGGACGGAACCGACCCCAATCAGGCGTCGATGCTGACGGCTTACGCTTCCGGCATCCTGGCGTCGTTTCAGAAAGAGTCGGCGGAACTGCAAAGCGTTCCGTTCACCATCATGCCCGAGGTGAAAATGCTGTACAATCCTCAGTCGAAAAGTGCCTACAACTTCGTGCCGGGCGTCATGGGACTCATCCTGATGCTGATTTGCGCCATGATGACCTCCATCGCCATCGTGCGCGAAAAGGAGATGGGAACGATGGAGGTATTGCTTTCGTCGCCGATGAAACCGATATACATCATTCTGGCCAAAGCGGTTCCTTATTTCATGCTTTCGGTGGTCAATGTGGTCACGATACTTCTCCTCTCGGTCTTCGTGCTCGGCGTACCCGTTGCGGGCAGCCTGACGCTCTTGATCGGGGTTTCGTTCGTTTTCATCTTTCTGGCTTTATCGCTGGGATTGCTCATTTCCACTTTGGTGAATACGCAGATGGCAGCCATGCTGATGTCGGGGATGGCGCTGATGATGCCCGTCATGCTTTTGTCCGGCATGATGTTCCCCATAGAAAGCATGCCGAAAATATTGCAATGGATTTCCGCCATTGTTCCCGCCCGGTGGTACATCGAGGCCGTGAAAAAGATCATGATTCAGGGCGTCGAGTTTCGTTTCGTCGTCAAGGAACTGCTCATTCTTTCCATCACGGCCGCCGGACTCATCTTCCTCAGCCTCAAAAAATTCAAAACCCGATTAAGTTAGAAAGAACAGCCATGCTGAAGTTTTTGATCGAAAAAGAATGCAAGCAGATTCTCCGCAACTCGTTTCTGCCGAAGCTGATCCTCGTCATGCCTTTGATGATGATGCTGGTCTATCCATGGGCAACCAATCAGGAGGTTAAGAACGTGCGCGTGACGGTGGTCGACAACGACCGCAGCGTGTTCTCGGAACGCATGGCGCGGAAGATTACCGCTTCCGGCTACTTCAAGCCTGTGGGCGCACCGGCCACTTACGGCGAAGCCATACGCGACATCGAATCGGGAGAGGCCGACCTTATCATCGAGATTCAAGACGATTTTGAGAAGAGGCTCATGAACGGCGAAACGGGGCACGTGATGATTTCGGTCAATTCCACCAACGGAACCAAAGGCACTTTAGGTTCATCCTACCTTTCTTCCATACTTGCCGATTATGCCGCCGAGTTACGTGCGGAATACGGAAGCCGGCAAACGGGTTTGTCGGTCGGCACACCTTCGTTCGACGTCGTTCCGCAATACAAATTCAATCCGCACCTCGACTATAAAGTGTTTATGGTTCCCGCGCTGATGGTGATGTTGCTGACCATGATGTGCGGGTTTCTGCCCGCGCTCAACATCGTCGGCGAAAAGGAATCCGGAACCATCGAGCAGATGAACGTGACACCCGTCAGCAAGCTGATGTTCGTCATGGCCAAACTGATTCCTTATTGGATCATCGGCTTCATCGTGCTGAACATGTGCATGGGCCTGGGCGTCTTGGTCTACGGCATTTATCCCGCGGGCAGCCTGCTCACTATCTATCTGTTTGCCTCCATTTACATCCTTGTGGTTTCGGGGATGGGGCTGGTTATTTCCAACTATTCGGACACGATGCAACAGGCCATGTTCGTCATGTTTTTCTTCATGATGATACTGATTCTGATGAGCGGACTGTTTACCCCCGTCGCCGCCATGCCGGAATGGGCGCAGGTCATCACGATGTTCAATCCGCTGAGGTACTTTATCGAAGTGATGCGACTGGTCTACCTGAAGGGCAGTTCCTTCGCCGAAATGTCCGGACAGTTCTTCGTGCTGTGCGGTTTTGCCGCGGGGCTCAGCCTATGGGCGGTGCGGAGTTACCGCAAAAGCAGTTGAATTCACTTTTTCCGCTTTCGTATTTCCTCTGCGATACGCCATTGCAAGGCGGCTTCCGTTTCTTTTCCGCTTTTCATCAGTGCGTCGCCGAACAATTCGTGAGCGCCGGCATGTCCGGGCTTCAGGGAAGTGGCTTTATCCAAATCGGCCAAGGCTCCCGTAAGGTTTCCCGTATCGAGACGCAACTTGCCGCGATTGTACACAGCCTTGAAATCGACAGGCCGAAGGCGGACGGCGGTGTTGAAACACGCTTCGGCATCGAAGAAACGCCGTTCGTCGAAGAGGGTGATGCCTTTCCGTATCCATGCCTCGACGCAATCGGGGTCAAGACTGAGCGCCTTATCGTAATTGGCCAAAGCGGCGCGCACGTCGTGCGCCTGCGTGATGCAGTCGTTGCCCATCAGCACATACTCGTGCGCATATTGCCGAAGCCGTTCCTGCTGTTCGTCGAGGCGGGTTTTCAGTTCCTTGTTCTGCGCGCGCAGGGTGTTGAGCATGTTCAGTTTGCTTCGGATCAGGCGACGTGGCGCGGGCTTCTCGATGTCGTAGCGCGAATGAATGGCACGGAAGAAGCGTTCGAGGCATTCTTCCATGTCGCCCTCCGCAAATGCCCGTGCCGCAGCCGCGTACTGCACATCGGCCTGTGCCTGTTTCAACGCCTTGTCGATGGCTTGTCGATTGTTGAAACGGGCTGCGAAATTCACGATTTCCGGGCGCACGAAGATGTCGCTGCCGCTGACGGGCCTGCGAAGACAGATGCCTTCCAACGAGGTGCAGCGACTCAGGGCAACGTAGGCCTGTCCGCCCGCGAAAGTGCCGCCCGTAAAGTCAATGACCGCACGCGCGAACGTCAGTCCCTGACTTTTGTGGATGGTGATGGCCCAAGCCAGCCTTATGGGGTATTGCGTAAAGGAGCCTAACACTTCTTCTTCGATTTCTTTCGTCTTTTCGTTGTACGTATAGCGGATGTTGCGCCACGATTCGCGCCTCACGTCGCACTCTTTGCCATCGTCCGTTACCACGTAGATGGTTTCGTTGATGGAGTCGATGCCGGCCACGATGCCGATGGTTCCGTTCACCCAACGACGTTCGGAATCGTTCTTGATGAAGATGACCTGCGCACCGGGTTTCAAGACCAGTTCCTGCGAAGTGGGCAGGCTGTTCTCCGGAAAGTCGCCCTCCACGGTTCCGCTGAACGTGAGCGGCTCGCCGGGCAGTTCCGCCAGTCTTTTCTCGTTGATGGAGTCGACCGTGTCGCGGCGCGTGGCCAAGGTGACGAACATGCCGTCGTCCGTTCCGTCGGGTTCCGCACCGCAACGTGTGTTGAGCAACTGAAGGTCGGCGCTTCCGGCCGTATTGCTGCGAATGCGGTCGAGCACGCCCACAAACACGGGGTCGTTCTGGCGATAGACCTTTTGCAGTTCGACGGACACAAGTTCCATCTCGCCGAAGACACGCGCCGAAAAGAAAAACGGCGTGGGATAAAAGCGGTTCAGCATCTCACGTTCGTCGCTCTTTACCACGGGTTCCAGCTGAAACACATCGCCCACCAGCAGCAGCTGTTTGCCGCCGAAGGGTTCGCGAAGGTTGTGCGAGTAGACGCGGAGAATGCGGTCGATGGCGTCGATGAGATCGGCACGCACCATCGAGATTTCGTCGATGATGACGAGTTCGATTTGCTCAAGCAACTTGCGGTGCGGCTTCGTGTATTTGAAAAACTCGTGAATGCGCCCCTTCTGCAAGCTCAGGTTGGGGTCGTCGGGCAGCAACGGATGGAAAGGCAGCTTGAAGAAGCTATGCATCGTGCTTCCGCCCGCATTGATGGCTGCGATGCCGGTTGGCGCCAGCACCACGTGTTTTTTCTTGACATGCTCGCAGACGTAGCGCAGAAAGGTCGACTTTCCCGTTCCGGCCTTTCCCGTCAGAAACACCGACCGGCGGGTGTAGCGAACAAGGTTCAGAGCGTCCTGAAAAGCTCCGTTTGCGGTGTCTATGCTGTTCATGGGGCCATGTTCAACCGATGATTCCCCAATGCCTCAAGGCGTGAGCCACGCCGTCTTCGCCGACAGGAAGCGTCACATAGTCGGCCGCCGCCTTCACTTCCTCCCTGGCCTGCCCCATGGCAATGCCCACGGCCGCATGGCGCAACATGCCGATGTCGTTTCCGCCGTCGCCGAAAGCCATCGTATCTTCGAGACGGATGCCGAAATGGCGAATGATGACGTCGATGCCCCGCTGCTTCGTATTGCCCAACGCCGTGACGTCGGCAAAGGCGGGATGCCAGCGTCCGATTTCGCAATGGGGAATATGCGGACGAATCTCCGCCTCTTCTTCAACGGTGATGAACGGAGTAATCTGATAGATGAGCTTGTCGGTCGCCTCCCGAAAGCCGAGCGTAGGCATGAGGCCGACATGCAGGAAGTCGTAGAAGATTTCCTGCACCAGCCGATTGGGCTGACAGACGGCTATGTCTTTCTCGCCCACGAAGATGCACGCCGAGCCTTTCCGCTCGCAGAAATCGGCGATGGCCCGCACCTCGTGCGGCGGAATGCCGCCCGGCTCCTTGTAAAGCACCTCGTCGCCAACGAAGCAGTAGGCTCCGTTCATGGTGACGTAGCCGTCTATCAGGCCGCGTTCCTGCAACTCGGCGAGGTTGTTGATGATCACCTGCGGGCGTCCCGTGGCAATGAAAATTTTATGTCCTCGGGCACGGGCTTCCTCTATGGCCCGAACCGTGGATTCGGAAGGTCCGTAGGAACCGAAATTGACGAGCGTCCCGTCGATGTCGAAAAACAAAGCCTTTGTCATACGCATTATCGTTTGAATCGAGAGACAAAGGTACGACAAATCCGAATGCGATGGAACGGGAGTTTGATGAAAGTTCAAACACCCACAGGCGGAAGCCGGCAGACGGGCAAGGGAGAAACAGCCCTCATACAGAAAAACGCCGGGCCTCATTGCCGGCGTTCGCGTTTTTTCCGTATCTTTGTCCAAACCGCCAACCCGACCGAAAACAAAAAAATGGAAACAAACGCAGTAATCAATCCGGACAAAACAGAATCCGATACCGGCTGAGAAACGGTATTGAACGCCTTATCATAAAGGAATAGGCCGCAAATCTTACGGGATTTTGCGGCCTTTTTTGTCAAGAAAACGGTCGGTTTTTCGTGCAACGGCGTGTTTGCCGTTTTAGCAAAACGAAAAAATCGTTTTTGCAAAAACGACCCTGTTTTTTTTGAAAAAGCGAAATTTCGGTTTGCGAAACAATGTCCTTGTTTTTTACCCAAAGAAAAGAGCGGAGACAACAAAAAAAGTCCGAATGGTAAAACAATCGGACAAAAAGGTTTAAAAAGACATTGACAAAAAGGATTTTTTTACGGGCGAAGACGGATTTATGAAGGCGAATAGGCCTGTGCCTCTTCTTCGACCACGCGATAGAGTATCCGTTCCGTCTCGAGGGGTGATTCTTTCATGCCCTCGGCCAAACGGCAGACCCTGAAAGCATGTTCTTCGCTGTGCTGCATGTAGCGGCGAAGCACCAGCAAGGCGGAATTACGCACATGATAATGCTCGGAATGGGCGGCGCAAAAGGCCTGATCGAGCAGTTCGTCCGCGGCGCGTTCGGTCATGTCGCCCTTCTGCGCCAACAGACGGGCAACGGTGAGAAAGCCGCAAGTCTGCACATACTCGCGGTCGTCGGCAATCCAATGGAAAGACTTGGCCGGCGCATAGGGAAGATGCCGGAACAGGTTCATGCAAGTGAGTTCGGCTATTTCGATGTTGCGGATGTCTTCCACCCAAATGTCGGCAATTTCGGGATAGAACGTGTCCACCGGCTGAAGCAGTCCGGCCAGAATTTTGCTCTCGCGCACATCTTCCTTCCACAAGGCTTGCGCCAAGTCGTGATTCTTCTCCATGCCGGCGGCAATGGCTTTGATGCGGGGCAGCTCCACGCCGAAGTTGACTTTGTAGACCAGTCCTTTCATGCGCATGCTGTGAGACACAGCCCCGTTCATCGCGAGACGGAGCTGTGTCTTTATTTCTTTCAACTGTTCCTGAATGTTCATTTTTCTTCGGAAGAGATAACCGTCAGTTGACCGAAGGCAGGTGCGAATAATCGCGGCTGTATCGAAGCATCTGTTCGGCATAGCCTTCGTCGTAGGTCACTTTCACGTCGATAATCTTGCCTTCCTTATCGGTCACCGGTTCATATTTCGGATTCACGAATCCCTTGTAAGGCGCGAGATTCAACGCTTTGTAGCGCTTCAGGATTTCGGCATGAAGTTCGGGGTCGACTTTTACGCCATAAGCCTCGACCAATGTGCGGGCCGCTTTGAGGTCGCCCGTCGATTTGATGCGCTGCACTTCGGCCAGGAGTTCTCCGAACAGTTGACGCACCTTGGCGTAGTCGTTCACCACGACGTAGGTTTTACCCTCGCGCTTAACCAGTTCGACGACCTTGTCGGCAGCACCTTTCTCGAACACCCAGCGCGCGATGAGTTGCCGGTTGCGCATGTGGGCTTCTTCCACGTTGTTACCGGGTTCGATACGGACAAGCTGAGTCATCAGCCCGTTCATGAGGAATTTGTAATATTGCGCTTTATAGGCTTCGGGAGAGGAAAGAAGACCAAGTTCCACGAGCTTCGGGTCGGCCAGATAATAGAGTCCGAAGAGGTCGGCGCGCGTTTCCTCGATGGTCGAACCGTAGGCCTTGAGCGCATCGGGGTCCACTCCGGGGAGGAGCTTGCCCGAGCCGTGGCCGAGACACTCGTGCAGGTCGGTATGCAGGTCGTCCGTCAGGTCGGCAAAGCTGTCGATGAGAGCCAGCTCGACGGAACTGTTCACAAATTCCTCGTTGAAGCCGCTGCCGTGAGCCGCCTTGTTGTAAGCGTCGGTAATGTTTCCGATGGTCACCGATTTGGAACCGTGCTGCGCACGTATCCAGTTGGCATTGGGCAGATTGATGCCGATGGCCGTGGCCGGATAAAGATCGCCGGCAAGAATGGCCGCGGTGATTACTTTGGCCGATACGCCTTTGACCACATCCTTCTTAAAGGCCTTGTCGACGGGCGAATTATCTTCAAACCACTGCGCATTGCCGCTGATAAGTTCCGTGCGGCGGGTCGCTTCCACATCTTTGAAATTGACCAACGCTTCCCAGCTGGCTTTCATTCCCAGCGGGTCGCCGTAGGTTTCGGTGAATCCGTTGACAAAGTCGATGCGCGAATCGAGGTCTTTGACCCAAAGAATGGCGTAATCGTCGAAATCTTTGAGGTTGCCCGACTTGTAGTATTGAACGAGCTTCCCGATGACGGCTTTCTGCGCGTCGTTTTCGGCCACGGACTCGGCCTTTTCGAGCCAGTAAACAATCTTTTCGATGGCTTGCGTATAAAGTCCTCCGACTTTCCAGACTTCCTCACGGACGACACCGTCTTTCTTCACCAAACGGCTGTTCAGGCCATACGAGGGCGGTGTGGCGTCTTTCGGGTCTTTCATCGAATCATAGAAAGCCTCGGCTTCGGCCTGAGTCAGCCCGTCGTAGTAATTGCAGGCAGAAGTGAGGAGCAAGTCCTCGCCATCGGCCTGATTGACCCGCTTGGGATAGACAGTGGGGTCGAAGATGACGGGGAAGATTTCGTCGCAGAGCTGATCGGCGGTTTGTCCTTCGGCCAGCGGCAAGGTTGCCGGATCTGCCTTCCGAACGGCTTCACGAAGGAAGTCGGCCGAGAAACCGGGCACGAATTTATCCGCTCCGTAATGGTGGTGAATTCCGTTGGAGAACCAAACGCGCTTCAGGTAAAGTTCCATCCCGCGGAAGTCTTCCGAGTTCCTTTCGCCCTGATAATTAAGGTACACCGACTCAAGGAGCCGGCGAATGCGCAGGTTGTACTTCCCATTCTGGTCGAAAAGGATGTCGCGCCCTTCGAGTGCGGCCTGCGTGAGGTAATAAACAAGTTCTTTTTGTTTCAGCGTGAGCTCCTCAAATCCGGGAACCCGATAACGCAAAATCTGTAAATCGGCAAATTGTTCCACTCTGTATTCGTTTTCATCTGCTGCGGCAGAGGTTGATTTTCGGCTTTCTCCGCAAGCTGAGAACAGGGTGGCGGAGAGCGCAAAGATGTAAGCTTGTTTCTTCATGATAGAAATAGGTTTTTGGTGAGATATTGGTTTCTTTTCGATAGCTTTATTGAAAAAGGGGCTGAGCCGAAAACAGAAATTTCGGCACAGCCCCTCGCCTTTAATGACATACCTTCATTTTATTCGGAACAGACGGTTATTTCTTATCCGCCAACCGTTTGCGGTATCCGTTGGGCGTTTCGCCCGTGTTCTTGTAAAAAGCCGCATAGAAAGACTGGCGGTTGGCAAAACCGACCATCGCGCTGATTTCTTCCACGTTTTTATCGGCATAACGCTTATCCACAAGCAGATGGAGGGCGTCTTTAATGCGATACTCGTTGAGCAGACACGAATAATTCGTGCCGAAACGCGAGTTAATGACCGCCGACAGATAGCGGGTGTTCGTTTGGAGTTCGCGTGCCAATTCTTTGGCCGAATAATCAGGGTCTTTGTATTTCTTCTGGATGACGATGATGTTCAGTATTTTATCATACAATTCGTCAGCCAGCTCCGGACGGATCAACGCCCGGTAGGCAGCATTTTTCTCTTTCTTCTCTCGCAAATTGTAAGGTTGCTTCTGACGCGCCACTTCAACATTCTTCTTCAAATCGCTCATTGAATTTATAAATTTTAAGGGTGTTTGTTTAATCACAAAGTTGCTTTTTGGTAAAAACCATACAAAAGTCTATTTTTTTCTTTGAATAGACAATGCCCTTTACCGTAAATTAAGGCATTCTGAGGCATTTTTGAACATGATATAAGACTCATTGAATTTATTTAACTACCTTTTTCGGTAAATTTCGCATCCAGGGTTTTTGAACAGACTGAAGATTCTGTACGGTTAATTGAAAAAAGAATCGTACCTTTGCCGATAATCATTGTTTTTTCAGCCTGTGATATGAAAAAAAGAGTCTTTTTATTTTTGGCGACCTATCTCCTCTTTGTGCTTCTTTTCGTGCTTCAGAAACCCTTTTTCATGGGCTACCATCACCACCTCTACCGAGAAGCCTCGCTCACGGACTATTTGCAAGTGATGTATCACGGCCTTCCGCTCGACCTGTCGCTGGCCGGATACTTGACGGTCATCCCGGGACTTCTGCTCATTGCCTCGGTGTGGACAAGATCGCACCGGCTGCGGCGCATCGGGCTGACCTATTTCGGAATCGTGGCTTTCGTAATGGCTGCCGTCTTCATCATCGATCTGGCGTTGTATGATTTCTGGGATTTCCGACTCGACGCCACCCCTCTTTTCTATTTCCTTTCTTCGCCCAAGGATTCGCTGGCCGGCGTCGGCACCGGTTTCCTGATCAAAGGAGCCATAGCCATCCTACTTTACGCTTTGCTCCTTTACGTCGTTTTCCGCACAGTGCTGTTTCGCGCTTCACTGACCAAGCTGCCCTACCCGCCCATGCCTGTGACGCTTACGCTGCTGTTGCTCACCGTCGCCCTCTTCCTGCCCATCCGCGGCGGACTTTCGGTTTCAACGATGAACCTCAGCAAGGTGTATTTCAGCCAACAGAAACGCCTGAACCATGCCGCCATCAACCCGGCGTTCAGCTTCATGTATTCCATAACCCACCAGAACGACTTCGACCGCCAATACCGCTTCATGGCATCGGAACAGGCAGAGAACCTGTTTGAAACGCTGACCGACCGCACGATTGCGCCCGCAGACACAATGCCCAAGCTGCTCAACACCACGCGTCCCAACATCGTTTTTCTCATTCTGGAGAGTTTTTCCACTCACCTGATGGAGCATTTCGGCGGAACGCCCGTTGCCGCCAACCTCGACTCACTGGCCAATGAAGGCGTTTTGTTCACCAACATGTATGCCAACAGTTTCCGTACCGATCGCGGACTGGCCTCCATAATCAGCGCCTATCCCGCACAACCGGGAACCAGCATCATGAAATATGCCGAAAAAACCGAGAACCTCCCCTCGATTCCGCGAAGCCTGAAATCGCTGGGCTACACACCGACGTATTATTACGGCGGCGACGCCGATTTCACGAACATGAGGTCGTATCTCGTATCGGCCGGCATCGAGCGCATCATTTCGGAAAAGGACTTTTCACAATCCGAACGGAGCGGCAAATGGGGAGTGCACGACCACCTGTTGATGCGCCGCCTGCTCAACGACATGAAGCAAACGCCGCCCAAGGAGCCGTTCATCACCTTTGTGCAGACTTCCAGCAGTCACGAACCCTTTGAAGTGCCTTATCGGAAGTTGGGCGACAAGGTGCTCAATGCCTTCGCATATACCGACAGCTGCGTGGGCGACTTCCTGCGCGAACTCCGCGGCATGCCGCAGTGGGCGAACACTCTCGTTGTCATCGTCCCCGATCATTGGGGCTGCTACCCGCGTCCGCTGGACAATCCGCTGCAACGGCACACGATTCCGCTCCTCTTTGTCGGCGGAGCCGTGAAGGAAGCCCGGAAAATCGACACATACGCGTCGCAAATAGACATTGCGGCCACGCTGTTGGCTCAAATGGGGCTATCTCACAAGGAGTTCGTTTTCAGCAAAAACATCCTGAACCCCGACGCTCCGCACTTCGCATTCTTCACCGAACCGTCGCTTTTCGGCATGGTCACGGCAGAGAATCAACTGGTATATAACCTCGACGCACAAGCCACGGAGATGGACGAAGGCAGAGCCAAAGGACAAAATCTCGAAACCGGGAAAGCCTATCTGCAAAAACTGTATGACGATTTAGCCCGGCGATAAACCCCTAACCCGACGAAAGACAATGGACTTCCTAACCGACCTCGACACCGGCATACTGCTATTCTTCAACAGCATGCACAGCCCTTTCGGCGACATTTTCATGAGCCTCTTCACCGGAAAGATCATCTGGGCTCCCATGTATGCCGCCGTCTTATACCTGCTTTTTCGCACGTTTCACTGGCGGGTTGCCCTGTGTGCCGTCGTGGCCATCGTGCTCACCATCACCTTTGCCGACCAGATGTGCAACAGCGTCATCCGCCCCGTGGTGGGACGCCTCCGCCCGTCGGGCGAGGGCAGTCCGATTGCCGACCTCGTGCACATTGTCAACGGACGGCGGGGAGGCGGCTACGGCTTCCCCTCGTGTCATGCCTCCAACTCTTTCGGCTTGGCCATCTTCCTCGTTTGTCTTTTCCGCAATAAACGCCTGAACGTATTCATCCTCGTCTGGGCGTTCATCAACTCTTACACTCGCCTTTATCTGGGCTTGCATTACCCGGGCGACTTATTGGCCGGGGCATTCATCGGCGGCTTCGGCGGATGGTTTTTCCACCGGCTTTTCCACAAAGTCGCTCCTTATCTGCATACACCGGTCCGACTGCCTTCGGCAAACACCCGATGGCACAGCCGCCCCGAACTGATTGTTTTTGTCGGTTGTGTCATAATGGCCGGGATGGTTGCCGCGGCGGGATTGTCCCGCTCCGTCGGTTAAGGCGGAGAGTCGCTT
>JBHAEN010000132.1:0-2785 GCA_041855645.1 Bacteroides sp.
GATAGACGTCGACAAGTTTACCGAACGCGACATGGGCGGATTGGACCCCGTGCTCTATCAGAACGACATGGATTACTACCGGCAGAACGGTAAGGCACGCGCCGTAAGGGTGGGCGACAAATATGGTTACGACTACTACGGCAACATCGTCGACGGCAGGGGATGGCTGCAGTACGGCACTCGCATCGGCGCATTGTCGATGAACTTCGGAGCCGAACTCGGACATGCCGCGTTGTGGCGACACGGACTTTGGCAGAAGGGATTGTTCCTCGACAACTCGAAAGGCGACTCCGAAACACAGAACTATTTGACGCATAAACTGAAAGCGAACTTCTCCTATTCCATCGACTCCCGGCATCGGATTGACCTGAATGTGGCTCATCTGCAGGAAGCTCCGGTTTTCCAGTCGGCTTTCGTTTCGCCTCGCACGCGGAACTCCGCCACTCCGGGCATCAGCACCGAAAAAGTGTTCAGCGCGGACGCTTCGTACAATTTGCGGGTGGGCGACGTCAAAGCCCGGGCCACGTTCTATTATACCGAAATCAAAGACCAATCGAAAGTGATTTCTTATTACGACGACGTGGAAACGACTTTCTCCAACTTTGCCATGAGCGGCATCAATTCGCGTCACTTCGGTCTCGAAGCGGCGGCCACCATTCCTTTGTTTGCCGGCATTTCACTGAATGGCGCGGTCAGTTGGGGACAATACACCTACACCAACAACCCCGACTTCATACAGATACAGGACAATAGCGGTATCGTCAAGAATCAGGGTAAAGTCTACTGGAAGAACTTCCGCGTGGAAAGCACGCCCCAACTGGCAGCGAACATCGGCCTGTCTTATCGCGGTCCGAAGAACATCTTCGCCTCGATCGACGTGAATCACTATAATAACACATACATCTCCATGAGTCCGCTCTATCGGACAGATGCCGTGTTTACGCCGGGCATGACGCAGGAACAGATCCTCGCGTTGCGCCATCAGGAGAAGTTTGACGAGGCTTTCGTTCTCAACGCCGGCATAGGCAAGAACTGGTACATCATGCGCAAATACACCTTGGGCTTCAGCCTCGAGGCCAAGAATCTGCTCAACAACCAAAACATCAAGACGGGCGGATACGAACAGGTGCGCCTGCTCAAGAATACGGAAGAAGCCTATCAAAGGTACGAACCGTTCGGTTCGAAATACTTCTACATGTTCGGAGCCACCTATTATATGAATATTTACTTCCGCTTCTGAGCCGGGGCGGGTACAACATCAGCAGTAAAAAGACTATGAACAAGATAGCGAAATTATGTGCAACAGCCGTGTTTGCCCTGAGTCTGGGCAGTTGCTACAATGAATTTGAAACACCGTCGACGCCCAAGGTCTGGACGAAGGCCGACTTCGCCGACAGTCGCCACATCTCCATCAAGGCATTCAAGCAGTTGTTCTACGATGCTTACGGCACGTCGGCTTCGAGTTTGGGGAAGACGCTGGAGATTACGGACGATTATGTGATCAGCGGTAAAGTCATATCGAGCGATCAGGCCGGGAATGTCTATAAGTCGGTCTACATTTTCGATGAAACTTCACAGTCGGGCATCGAACTGAAACTGATGGTCAGCAACTATGTGAACTTCCCCGTGGGGCAGGTGCTGTTCGTCAAAACCAAGGGACTGGCCATCGGCAGCTACCGGTATATGTTGAGTGTGGGCGGTATGCCCACGGCTCAGGATGTGGCCAAGGGTTATGCCAACCGGAATCTGGAACACGATCTGTTTGTCGGCCGTCATGTGTTCTACGGCGAAAAAACCGAAATGACGAAGAACGACACGCTGGTGATCAACGCCTCCAATTACAAAACTGCGCTGACCGACGACGCTTTGGGCCGTCTGGTGCGTTTCGAGGGGGTCACCTACAAGGAAGGAACTTTCGACGGCGACCGTTATCCGCAATATCTGGAAACGGTCTACCTCAACGGATCGTCGACACCGACCTATACGAACAAGTATTACGCCGATGAAAACCTCACGCCGACTTATGCTTACAGCTACGACGGCAAGCGTTATTACGGGTCTTCCCTCTTCGGCTATGACGGCGATGCCACGACGGCGGGCAACTTCATCGTGCGGGTGAGCGGATATGCCAATTTCGCTCTTCAGCCCCTTCCCGCCAATGGAGCGAAAGGCGATGTGACGGCCATTTACACCAAATATTCTTCCCGTACGGGAGGCTACATCAAGTATCAGCTTCTGTTGAACAGCATCGACGGCGTCCGGTTCTGACCCGTCGCAAGTTCGGCGCGAAAAATCAATCGCCGCGGCAGGCACTTGGCAAACAGTCCTGTCGCGGCGATTTTGAGTATCTGCATGTCACGCCGTTCCGTGTCGGCTGCTCGTCGTTATTGCCCTACAACAAATTATGGTCATCCGGCAAATGCTCCATGCGCATGCTCCCTCGTGCAAACAGATTGTTTGTAAAACTATTTCAATCTTTCCCGCAAAGTCGGTTTCGGAATCGGTCGGGATTTCGCCCCTCTCCAAAGTCCCTCCGGAAGGGCTTTTCCGAAATGCGTGCATTTGACGTCTGAAATGCACGCACCTGACGTCTGAAATGCACGTGTTTCAGACATGAAATGCACGCAGTTGTCGCGTGAAATGCACGCGATTCGGAAATTGAGGAAATGCATGTAAAAAAAAGAGAGTTTCGGTGGCGGAGCGGACAAGTGGAAAATCGCTCGAACGGGGACTTGTTTCTCCCAAGAAAATCGGGAGGATTCAAAAGAAAACAAACGGAAGACAA
>JBHAEN010000133.1:0-7736 GCA_041855645.1 Bacteroides sp.
ATCACGGCGGGGCTGGCAAAGCAATCCGATATGGAAATCACCTTCTGCATCCCCAAACCATGGGGCGATGAAGACAAAAGTTTTATGAACATCATCGGCCTGAGCGAAACCCCTATCGTATGGCGCGACGTTCAGCACGACTATCTGAAAGAACGTCTCGGCAGTAAGATGTCGCCCTCCCAATACTATGCCCTGCGCGACCATATCTACGCCGACTTCTCGTACCGCAACGTCAATGACCTCGGATGTATTGAATTCTCCGGACGCTACCCCCAAAACCTCCACGAAGAAATCAACAACTATTCCATCGTGGCGGGTGTGGTGGCCCGTCAGCAACAGTTCGACATCATTCATTCGCACGACTGGCTCACCTATCCGGCGGGCATTCACGCCAAGCAGGTGTCGGGAAAGCCGCTGGTCATTCACGTGCACGCCACCGACTTCGACCGCAGCCGCGGCAACGTAAACCCCACGGTCTACGCCATCGAAAAGAACGGAATGGATCATGCCGACCACATCATGTGCGTGAGTGAACTGACCCGTCAGACGGTGATTCACAAATACCATCAGGATCCGCGCAAGGTGTCGACCGTGCATAATGCCGTTTCGCCGCTTTCGCAAGAGATACAGGATATCGTTCCGCAGAAGAAGCCCAACGAGAAGGTGGTCACTTTCCTGGGGCGCATCACCATGCAGAAGGGGCCGGAGTACTTCGTGGAAGCTGCCGCCATGGTGCTTCATCGCACGCGCAACGTTCGTTTCGTAATGGCCGGAAACGGCGATATGATGGATCAGATGATTCGTCTCGCGGCCGAACGCGGCATTGCCGACCGTTTTCATTTCCCCGGTTTCATGAAAGGCAATCAGGTGTACGAAGTCTTGAAAGCGAGCGACGTGTACATCATGCCCTCGGTATCCGAGCCTTTCGGCATTTCCCCGCTCGAAGCGATGCAATGCAGTGTGCCCACCATCATTTCCAAGCAATCGGGCTGCGCCGAGATTCTGGAAAAGTGCATCAAGACAGACTATTGGGACATTCACGCCATGGCCGACGCCATCTATTCCATCTGCACCTATCCCGCCTTGTACGAGTATCTGAAAGAAGAAGGCAGGCAGGAGGTCGACCGGATCAAGTGGGAGAATGTCGGTCACAAGGTGCGGGGCATCTACGATGAGGTGATTAAGAATTATGGAAACTAATAAAAACACAATAAAATTATGAGAACGATCTGTCTTTACTTTGAGATACATCAGATTATTCATCTGAAACGCTATCGCTTCTTCGACATCGGAGCCGACCATTACTATTATGACGACTATGCCAACGAAACGGGCATGAACGAAGTGGCCGAGCGTTCGTATATCCCTGCATTGCAGGCACTCATCGAAATGACGAAGAACACGGAAACCGGTTTCAAAGTGGCACTCTCCGTATCGGGGGTGGCGCTTGAACAGCTGGAAATCCATGCGCCGGCCGTCATCGACTTGTTGCATCAACTCAACGACACGGGTTGCTGCGAATTTCTCTGCGAACCTTATTCGCACGGCCTGTCATCGCTCGTCAATGAAGACTGTTTCCGCGAGGAAGTCAATCGGCAGAGGAAGAAAATCAAACAGATGTTCGGCAAAGAACCGAAGGTGTTCCGCAATTCCAGCCTGATCTACTCCGACGACATAGGCGGCGTGGTGGCATCCATGGGTTTCAAAGGCATGCTCACCGAAGGAGCCAAGCATGCGCTCGGTTGGAAGAGCCCGCACTACGTGTACCATTGCAATCAGGCACCCGGTTTGAAATTGTTGCTGCGCGACTATAAACTGTCGGACGACATCAGCCTGCGTTTTTCCAATTCCGAATGGCACGAATATCCCTTGTTTGCCGATAAGTTCATCGGCTGGATCGACGCCTTGCCGCAAGAAGAACAAGTGATCAACCTCTTCATGGAACTGAAAGCCATAGGCATGGCACAGCCGCTCTCGTCGAACATTCTTGAGTTTCTCAAGGCCTTGCCCAGATGTGCCAAGGCCAAAGGCATCACTTTCTCCACGCCCACCGAACTGGTCACGAAGCTGAAATCCATTTCGGCCTTGGACGTGGCCTACCCGATGTCATGGACAGACGAAGAGCGTGACACGAGCTGCTGGTTGGGCAACATCTTGCAGCGCGAAGCCTTCAACAAGCTATACAGCGTGGCCGAGCGCGTGATGCTCTGTAAAGACCGGCGCATCAAGCAAGACTGGGATTACCTGCAAGCCAGCACCAACTTCCGCTTCATGACGACGAAGAACACGGGCATCCGGCTGAATCGCGGCATCTACGATTCCGCTTACGATGCCTTCACCAATTACATGAACATATTGGGCGACTTCATCAAGCGGGTAAATTCGCTCTATCCGGTGGATGTGGACAATGAAGAGTTGAACTCTCTGCTGACCACCATCAAGAATCAGGACGACGAGATCACCGGCCTGCAGGAAGAGCTGGAACGTTGGAAAGAAAAAGCGAAGGAAAAAGCGAAGTCTGCCGAGAAAAAAACGACCGCCAAGAAGGCTGCCGGAAAGAAAGCCCCCGTCCGGAAAGCCGACAAGCCGTCCGAAGCGGAAGCCGGGTAGCGGCCGGGCGGACATACATACGTGTGAAAAACGCGCGAATGACCGATGGGGTCGTTCGCGCGTTTCTCATATAGGCTTCCCGCGTATGTCCTCGGGAGAGGGTGCTCCGCGGCAGACTGTTATTTCAGTTGTGTGGAAAGCACTTCCAGTGTCAGGCGGTAGTCGGCGTTCGTTTCGCCTGCGCTGCCGCCTTTCAGGCGGGCAAATCCGGGTTTCAGATCGTGAAGAACACTGTAAATCCTCGTAACGGAAGCTCCCGAATAGGTATAAGTGTTTTCGGTTGCCGTCTGGACAGGGATGAGCACTACCTTGTTCCAATCGGGATTGTCGGCCAGCCATTGCGTTTCGTTCCATGCGCTGCCTTGAGCTTCCTGTGCGGCTTTCTTTTCGGCTATGCAAGTGGTGACGAGCCTGGCTATGTTGGTGAAGATGTAGTCGTTCGAACTGATGGTGACCACATAAGACGTCACGCCGTCTTGTATTTTGTTTTCCGTGAAGAACGTGTCTTTTTCTTTTTTGCGTATCAGCATTACCTGTTTCGGGGCCGACATCTTGACTTTCTGCGTGCTTCCGGTTTCGCTGTTGAAGCAAGAGAAGGTCAGCTTGACGGCGTTCAGCGTATCGGAAGAGAGTTGGCTCTCTATGTCCGCAATGGGGAGCGTGGCTTCGGTGAAGATGCCCGTCGGCGACTTCAGGTACGTGCAGTTCGTCTCGGCGATGCGTGCAGCGATGGCGCTTTCGTCGTTGGTCAACCGGTTGGCTTGAATCACTTCGCGGGTAGACACGAACGGCCGGACGGCATAGTCTATCGAGTCTTCCGTGCTATTCTTCTTTTTGAGCTTGACGCCCGTGATGCTGTCGGTTTTGAAAACCTTGCTGACAATGTTCAGCTGCACCTGGTCGACGTAGAGCACCGTGCCGTCGCCATAATCGCTGTTCACGTAAACGCCCTTGAATACGTCCTTGAAGTGGGTCTGACTGAACCGGTTGCCGTACGTGCGTGCGGCTTTCATGATTTTCGTGGCCAGCGTGAGGGCCGTCGTTTTGTCCAGATTCACGGTTACGCTCGGCACGTAACGGGAGGTTTTGCGAATGGAGTCGGAGACGGTATAATCCACGGCTGTGTAAGCGGCACTGCCCAGTTTGTCGGTTTTTACGTAATACTCTTCGGGATCGATGTCCGTATAGTAGGCCTTGTCTTTCTCCAAGGCGTTGTTGAGTTCGTACACGCTGAGGCGGCAGGCGGTGAGGGAATCGCCGAAGTAGCTTGAGTACCACAGGTGGATGGAGACTGTATGGATGTTGCCGATCACGTTGCCGTTGTCGTCGCGGATGAGTTGGATTTCCGAGTCGTCGGCGTCGGCGCTCATTGTGCCTGTCGCCTTGGTTTCGCCCGTGGTTCCGGTGGTTTCGGAATAGACGGCGGGAAACGTCAGTCCCGTGGGGCAGTGCAGTTCGGCCAGAAAGCCGGCTTTGTAGGTGCCGAAAGTTTCATCGGTGTACGTGCCCACATACCCGATGTTCGATTTGGCGTAGGCGTGTTCGCTCTGCACGGACTTGGTGATGACCTCAAACGTGGAGTACTTTCCGCTGATGGCCTGATCGTTTTCGGGGAGCATGCCTATTCCGAGATTGGCCGTGTTGTTGTCGCATCCGAAGAGCGAGAGGGCGAGCAGAGCAATCAGGGCGAATTTTGCTTTCATAAGGATTGTCGTCGTTAGGTGTGAGGAAGAATCGGGTGGGTTTATGTCGTGTGTGCGTTTATTTCTTGGCGGTGGCTTCCCAAACCTGATCGTAGAACGTGTTGCAGGCTTCGGCGTAAAGCTCGGGCTGCTGATGGTCGAGCATCGGTTTGCCCGATCGGCGCGCATGTTCGACGATGGCTTCGTTGACCACGGGGCTGTTCAGGATGATTCCGTCGGAATGATCGATGGAAAATTTGCAGAGCGTGGCGTAGTCTATCGGGTCTTTCAGCAACACGAGGTCTTTCTTGGCCACGCCTTTCAGGGTGAGCCGTGCGGGGAAATCGGGGCGGAAATTGTTTTTGAAATCGTTGTCGTAGACCGAGAACACCACTTTGGAGTCGCGGAACGAGGGTTCGTCTTTGTAGACTTTCTTGATGTAGAGGGGAACCAAGGCGGTCATCCAGCCGTGGCAGTGAATGATGTCGGGATACCAACGGAGTTTTTTCACCGTTTCGAGCACGCCGCGGGCGTAGAAAATGGCCCTGCTGTCGTTGTCTTCGTATTCCACTCCGTTTTCGTCCGTGGTTTGAAGCCGGTTTTGGAAGTAGTCGTCGTTGTCGATGAAATAGACTTGCATGCGTGCCGATTGGATGGAAGCGACCTTGATGATGAGCGGATGATCCGTTTCGTCGATGATCAGGTTCATCCCGGAGAGGCGGATGACCTCGTGCAGTTGATTTCTGCGTTCGTTGATGTTTCCCCATTTGGGCATGAAAGTCCGGATTTCACGACCTTTTTCTTGTATGGCTTGAGGTAGGTTTCTGCCGATCAGGGACATTTCGGTTTCAGAAACATAAGGGGTTATTTCTTGGGTGATGAATAAAACTTTGTTCGCCTTTGTCATAATCAACAATAGATTCTCTGTAATTGCTGCAAAGGTAACAAAAAAAGCAATATTAAACAGGTATTCCTTTCTTTATGTGGCAAATATTAGTTTATTTTGCGGAGTTTTTGCATACAAATCACATCAAACTCAAAGAAAATGAAGGTAGTACATACCGTCAGGGACTTGAAGGCCGAACTGGAAACGGCCCGAAGACTTGGCCAGAGCATCGGGCTCGTTCCCACCATGGGAGCCTTGCACGAAGGACACGCGGCTTTGGTGCGCCGGAGCGTGAAGGAAAACGGGGTGACGGTGGTCAGCATCTTCGTGAATCCCACTCAGTTCAACGATAAAAACGACTTGCTTAAATATCCGCGTACGCCGGAGGCCGATTGCCGTTTGCTCGAGGCTTGCGGGGCGACTCTCGTCTTCGCTCCTTCGGTGGAGGAAATGTATCCGCGGCCCGATACCCGTGTTTTCGCCTATCCGCCCATCGACACGGTGATGGAAGGAGCTTTCCGCCCGGGACATTTCAACGGCGTATGTCAGATTGTGAGCAAACTCTTCGATGCCGTGGAGCCTCAAAAGGCTTATTTCGGGGAGAAAGACTATCAGCAGCTGGCCGTCATCCGCGAGATGGTCAGGCAGATGAACTATCCGCTGGAGATTGTCGGTTGCCCCATCGTGCGCGAGCCCGACGGGCTGGCCATGAGCAGCCGGAACCAACGCTTATCGGCTTCGGAACGTGAAGAAGCCTTAAATATATCCCGCACTTTGTTTGAAAGTCGTACCTTTGCGGCGGATCACACGGTGGACGAAACGCGGAAAATGGTCGAAGAGGCCATCCGTGCCGTGCCCGGGCTGCGATTGGAGTATTACGAAATCGTGGACGGACGTACGCTTCAACCCATCCTTCGCTGGGAAGATGCGGACCGTGCGGTGGGTTGCATCGCGGTGTTCTGCGGCGAAGTGAGGTTGATCGATAACATCGGTTATTGAAATCGACAGGCTTGTCCGCCAACTCAAAAACTAAACAATTATGCTTATCGAAGTCCTGAAATCGAAAATACATTGCGCCCGTGTCACGGAAGCCAATCTGAACTATATCGGCAGCATCACCATCGATGAAGACCTGCTCGACGCGGCCAACATGATTCCCGGCGAGAAGGTTTGCGTGACGAACAACAACAACGGCGAACGCTTTGAAACCTACATCATCCGCGGCCGGCGCGGTTCGGGCAGCATCTGCCTCAACGGTGCGGCCGCCCGCAAGGTGCAGCCCGGCGATATTGTCATCATCATGTCCTACGCATTGATGGATTTCGAGGAAGCGAAATCCTTCAAACCGTCTGTCATTTTCCCCGATCCGGAAACGAATCGCGTGGTGAAGTAACTCCCGCTTCGTCCTCTTTCTTTTCATCGGCCCCCGACATGCCCGTCGGCAGGTCTCTCGAAGTTATTGTCCGGGCCATCCGATGTTTACGCCCGGACCTTGCGGAGTTTGTCAATGAAGAAAGCGCAAACGGCGCGAACCTGCGGAGCCATAGGTCACTCCATGCGGTTCGCGCCGTTCGCGCTTTTTCTTTTCGCTTCCCGTGCGGTCAGCCTGCTTGTTCCTGCAGTTGTTCGTGCATTGCAGCCGCGGCCCGTCTTCCGTCGCCCATGGCAAGGATTACGGTGGCTCCGCCGCGTACGATGTCGCCTCCTGCATAAATCATGGGGATGGACGATTGCATGCGCTCGTCGACCGTGATGGTTCCTTTGCGACCGACTTCCAGTCCTTTGATCGAGCTGGGCACGATGGGATTGGGCGAAACGCCGACGCTGACAATGGCAAGGTCGATGTCCACGGTTTCGGTCGCTCCTTCGATGGGGACGGGGCTTCTTCTGCCCGATTCGTCGGGTTCACCCAGTTCCATTTTCTGCAAAATGACCTGTTTCACGCAACCCTGTTCGTCTGCGATGTATTCGATGGGATTGTGCAGAGTGAGAAACTCCACGCCTTCTTCCTTGGCATGCTTCACTTCTTCGAGGCGCGCGGGCATCTCTTCTTCGGAACGACGGTAGATGATCATGGCGCGTTCGGCCCCCAGTCGGCGGGCGGTGCGCACGGAATCCATGGCCGTGTTTCCTCCGCCGATGACGGCCACTCTTTTGCCGAATGTCACGGGTGTGTCGGAGTCTTCACTGGCGGCGTCCATGAGATTGACCCGCGTGAGGTATTCGTTGGACGAAAGGATGTTTATGGAGTTTTCGCCCGGAATGTTCATGAAGTTGGGCAATCCTGCGCCCGAAGCGATGAAGAAGCCCTTGAAGCCCTCTTCTTTGAGTTCGTCCACACTGACGGTTTTGCCGATGATGCAGTCTTTGACGAACGTGACGCCCATGCGTGCGAGGTTGTCGATTTCGACGTCGACGATGCGGTTGGGCAGACGGAATTCGGGAATGCCGTATTTCAGCACTCCGCCTATTTCGTGCAACGCCTCGAACACCGTAACGTCATAGCCCAGCTTGGCCATGTCGCCGGCAAAAGCGAGTCCGGCGGGGCCCGAGCCCAC
>JBHAEN010000134.1:0-11542 GCA_041855645.1 Bacteroides sp.
ACCTTGCATTCTCGAAGTGGCTGCGGCACATTGCCGAGGCCGATGCCAAAGACGGTACGGTGATCATGATACAAATAGAGAACGAAATCGGGATGCTGGAAGACGCGCGCGACTATTCCGGGGAGGCCGAAAAGGCTTTCCGGGCTTCGGTTCCCGATGCTTTCATGAATTATCTGCGGAAAAACAAGGAATCGCTCCACCCGCAAATGTTGAAAAAGTGGGAGAGTCAGGGTTTCAAGGCGCAGGGAAACTGGCAGGAAGTGTTCGGCGCCGACCTTTATACCGACGAAATTTTCATGGCATGGCACTATGCCCGCTATGTGGAGAAGCTGGCGCAATCGGCACGTTCCATATACAATGTGCCTTTGTTTGTCAATGCGGCCATGAACAGTCGCAACCGGAAACCGGGCGAGTATCCCTCGGCCGGGCCGTTGGCGCACCTGATCGACGTTTGGAAATGCGCCTCGCCGAGCATCGACTTTCTTGCCCCCGACGTGTACGACAACGGCTTTGCCGGATGGGTGGGGCAGTACAAACTGCACAATAATCCGCTCTTTATTCCCGAAGTGCGCTTGACGGACAATGACGGTGTGCGTGCCTTTTACGTTTTCGGCGAACACGACGCCATCGGGATAAGCCCGTTCTCCATCGAAGACGGTTCCGACAGTCCGGATTCGCCCATCGTCCGGAGTTACGCCATGTTGAAAGAGCTGACGCCGTTGATTGCCCGGCATCAGGGCAAAGGCGTCATGTGGGGACTGCTGTTCGATGCGGAAAACAAAGAACGTCTCATTGCCGATAAAGACCTGACGATGACTTGTCGCCATTACTTCACCTTGCCTTGGGATGCGCGGGCTGCGGACGGCAGCGTGTGGCCGGAAGGCGGAGGCATTGTCCTGAAGCTGAAAGAGCATGAATACCTCGTGGCCGGAAGCGGGATTGTGGTGGAATTTGCCAAAAGTACGGAGAAGCAGAACGCGGAAACCCGTAAGGTGTTGGGAGAAGACGGCTTTGTGCAGGCCGGCAACGGGCAGGCCGCGCGAAACGTTTCCGGACCGACATGGCGCGGAGCGCGGGTAGGCATCGGCTTCGTGGACGAGGTTCGTGTCGAAGCCGACGGCTCGTTCCGTTATGTCCGTCGCCTGAACGGAGATCAGGATCATCAGGGACGTCATGTCCGCATTTCGGTGGACGACTTTAAGATTTTGCATGTGAAGTTATACGAATATCAATAAAAGAAACCATGAGCATGACAATGAACAATCGGAACCGCATGAAGTGGGGAGCGGCATTGCTCTTCTCCGTCTGTGCCGCCGTCGGGTTACAAGCCAAAGTAAAGCTCCCCGCCCTGATTGCCGACGGCATGGTGTTGCAACGCGAGCAGCCGGTCAAAGTCTGGGGAACGGCCGATGCGGGCGAACGCGTGGAGTTGAGTTTCGTGAAAGCATCTGATGAAAGACGGCAAAGTTCCTCGCTTCCCGTTGCTTTGAAAGGCGGACGCTTGAAGTCGGTCTATGCGACAACGGCCGACGGCGACGGACGCTGGACCATTACGTTGCCTGCCCTGAAAGCCGGAGGTCCTTACCGAATACGCGTCAACGACCTGTTGCTGGCAGACGTTTGGATAGGCGATGTATGGCTCTGCTCGGGACAGTCGAACATGGAACTCCCCGTGAGCCGCGTTACGGACAGGTTTGCCGAGGAAGTGTCCTCCTATGCCAACGAACATATCCGTCAGATAACCATACCCAAAGTGTACGATTTCCACGCTCCGCAACAGGATATTCCCGCTGCTTCGTGGAAGCCGTTGACGCCGGACAACGCGATGAGCTTTTCCGCGCTGGCCTATTTCTTTGCCAAAGCCGCCTATGCGCGGGCGGGCGTTCCCATCGGCCTGATTCATGCCAGTTGGGGAGGTACGCCTGTGGAAGCGTGGATCAGCGAGGAGGGGCTGAAAGAGTTTCCGCTCTACGTCAACGACAAACGGCGGTATGAAGACGACGCCTATTGCGAGCACATCAAGAAGTTGGAAAGCGAGCATTTTGCCCGTTGGAACCGTTCGCTCTATCTTGGAGACGCGGGTTTGCACGAATCCTTGCCTTGGTATGCGCCCGATTACGACGACGGTGCGTGGAAAACCGTCGACATGTTCTCCGGCGACTGGGGAACGAACGGGCTGAATCCCATCGGCGGTTCTCACTGGTTGCGCAAGACGGTCACGCTGCCCGCGCATTGGGAAGGGCAGGAAGCCACGTTGCGTCTGGGCTGCATTGTCGATGCCGATTCGGTGTACGTCAACGGACGTTTCGTCGGAACCACAAGCTATCAGTATCCTCCGCGTGTGTATGCCGTTCCTCCCGGCGTACTCAAGGCGGGGCGCAACAACGTGACGGTGCGCATCATCAGCAACGGCGGACGTCCGCATTTCGTTCGGGAGAAGCCCTACAAAATCATTTGCCGCGGCGAGGAGGTCGGCCTTGAGGGAGATTGGCGATACCGCTTGGGCGCGCCCATGCCTCATGCACCCTCGATGATGTTCTTCTGCTACAAGCCCGTGGGACTGTATAACGCAATGATTGCCCCTTTGCGTCACTGTGCGTTCAGGGGAGTGTTGTGGTATCAGGGAGAGTCGAACGTGGGCCGGAGAAACGAATACGCCGCACTGCTCACGGCGATGATCGCCGATTGGCGGAATACTTTCGCCAACCCCGGGCTGCCTTTCTACATAGTGGAGCTGGCCGATTTCCTGCCCGAAGAAGACACGGGCGGCCGTGCCGCATGGGCGGAGATGCGCCGCGAACAGGCACGGGCGGCCGGGATGAACACCAACACCACGCTCATCCGCAACAGCGATGTGGGCGAATGGAACGACATTCATCCGCTCGACAAAAAAACACCGGGCGAACGCATCGCCGCGGCCGCTTATCGATAAAAGAGAAAAATAAAACATTTGCTCATGAATACAATCAGCCAAAAAGTCCCTATGGCCGAAAAGATCGGTTACAGTCTGGGAGATTTCTCTGCGAACCTCGTGTTCCAGATGATGATGATTTACCAAACCAAGTTCTATACCGACGTTTTCGGTCTGGAAGGCGCCATCGCGGGGAGCATCATGCTTATCGCCCGGATTGTCGATGCCTTCGTCGATCCGGCCGTGGGCCTCATATCCGACCGCACGCGGTCGAGATGGGGAAAGTATCGTCCTTGGGTGCTTTGGACGGCTCTGCCCTTCATGGTCTTCTACGTCTTGGCTTTCTATAATCCCGGTATCGAGGACAAAAGCCTTGTGGCTCTCTACGCCACCATTTCGTACACCCTGCTGATGACGCTCTATTCGTTCAACAACACGCCCTATTCTTCTTTGGGCGGGGTGATGACCAGCGACATCAAGGAGCGCACAAGCATCACTTCCGTCCGTTTCGTGGCCGCAACCATCGCCCAGTTTGTCGTGCAGGGGTTGACGCTTCCGTTGGTCGGCAAGTTTTCGGCCGGGGGCGACAAGGGAGAAGGATGGCTCTATACGATTTCGCTGTTTGCCGTCATCGGTCTCGTGTTCCTCGTCATCGCCTTCTTCTCGAGCCGCGAGCGCATTGCGCCGCCGGTCGGGCAGAAGACCAACATGAGGCAGGATATCAAAGACGTCTTCGGCAGCGTGCCGTGGCGCGCGATGTTTATACTTACGCTCTTCCTCTTCACCACGCTTGCCATGTGGGGAAGTGCCATGAATTATTACTTTGAGAATTATGTCGATGCCGGCGCGCTGTATGCTTTTCTCGACAAGATCGGACTGGTGGCCGCGGAGCCCGGAAGCGGTGTGGGCTATACTTTGCTCAATGCTTTCGGCCTGATTGTGAGCAGTCCCGACAAGGCTTACGAAGTGGGCTTCGGGGTGTTCAACATGATGGGTGCGCTGGTGCAGTTCTTCGGGGTTATTCTTTTGTCCGGATTTTTGGCCAACCGCTACGGTAAGAAGCGCGTGTTCATCGTATGCCTTGCGCTGACCGCCCTGTTCACCGCCTTGTTCTATTTCCCCGCCGAGGCCGATGTGGAAACCATGTTCGTGCTCAATTTCCTGAAATGTCTGGCCTATGCGCCCACCGTGCCTTTGCTTTGGGCGATGATAGCCGACGTGGCCGACTATTCGGAATACGTGAACTATCGTCGTGCCACGGGCTTTGTCTTTGCCGGAGTGGTCTTTGCTCTCAAGGCAGGGCTGGGTGTCGGAGGTGCCATTCTGGGCTTCGTACTCTCCGGTTTCGGCTACGTGTCGGGAGCGGGCACGGCGCAGAGCGCGTCGGCTGTGGAAGGTATCGTGCTTTCGTCCAGCCTGATACCCGCCGCGACATTCTTTGTGGGTGTGATCGCCTTGTATTTCTATCCCATCACGAAGAAGTATAACGAGAACATGCAGGCCGAGTTGACCGAACGTCGGGGCAGAGCAGATTATTGACATGGATAAGGGACTGAAAAAGACTATCGTAAAAACGGAAAAACAGATGGGAAAAACAATCATTCTCAGTCTGATGGCGGCGACCGTACTGACCGCCTGCCACGGAACCCGCTGGGCGGAAGTGCAGAGCGATCCCGGATTGAAAGACGTCTTCGGCGAGAAGTTTCTCATCGGCGCGGCCTTGAACACGGATCAGGCGTCGGGCAAAGACACGGCCGCCGTCCGCGTGGTGAGGAAGCATTTCAACAGCATTGTGGCCGAAAACTGCATGAAGTGCGAGGTCATCCACCCCGAAGAAGACCGTTATGACTTCACCCGGGCCGACGAGCTCGTCCGATTCGGCGAGGACAATGGCATGACTGTCATCGGGCATTGCCTCATTTGGCACTCGCAACTTCCCTCGTGGTTCTGCACGGACAAAGACGGGAACAACGTGTCGGCCGAAGTCTTGAAACAGCGCATGAAGGAACACATCACTACCGTCGTATCCCGTTACAAGGGACGCGTCAAGGGTTGGGACGTGGTGAATGAGGCCATCGTCGAGGACGGTTCGTACCGGAAAAGCAAATTCTTCGAGATTCTGGGCGAGGAGTTTATCCCGCTCGCTTTCCGCTATGCCCATGAAGCCGACCCGCAGGCCGAACTCTACTACAACGACTACGGCATGAGTGTGCCGGGGCGCAGAGACGCCGTGGTGCGCATGGTCAATTCGCTCAGGCGGCAAGGCATACGCATCGACGCCGTGGGCATGCAGGGACACATGGGAATGGATTATCCCACGCTCGAAGAATTCGAGGCCGGCATACTGGCTTTTGCCGGAACGGGAGTCAAGGTGATGATCACCGAATGGGACATGAGCGCACTGCCCACCGTCGGGCAAAGTGCCAACGTGTCCGACACCGTCGCCGCACGCAAAGCATTGAATCCTTATACGGAGGCTTTGCCCGATTCCGTTTCCGCGGTGTGGAATGCGCGGATGACAGCTTTCTTCGAACTGTTTCTGAAACATGCGGAAGTCATCAGCCGCGTGACGGTGTGGGGAGTCGGCGACGGCGACTCGTGGAAGAACGATTTCCCCGTTCCGGGACGCAGGGACTATCCGTTACTGTTCGACCGCCGTTACGAGCCGAAACCCTTTGTTCGCGAGCTCGTTGCTCCGAAGACGGCGATGTTCGACGGCTTCGTCTATGGCGTCGACGGACAGCCTGCCGCATCCGATTCGCCCGTTGCCACGGCCAATCCCATCTTGCCGGGTTGTTATCCCGACCCGTCCGTCTGTCGTGTGGGCGAAGATTACTATCTGGTCAATTCGTCTTTCGCCTGTTTTCCCGGCGTGCCCATTTGGCACAGCACCGATTTGAAGAACTGGAAGCGGCTGGGCTATGTGCTTAATCGTCCTTCGCAGCTGACGCTGAACGAAGGCTTGTCCATGACTTCGGGTATCTACGCGCCCGACATCAAATACAATCCGCATGACAAACTGTTCTATATGGTCACTACGGCCGTGCGTGCCGGAGGAAATTTCTTCGTCACGACGGACGACCCCAAGAAAGGAACGTGGAGCGATCCGGTCTTTCTGCCCGAGGTGGAGGGAATCGACCCTGCTTTTCTGTTCGACGACGACGGTAAAGCCTACATCGTTCACAATGGCGCACCGGAAGGGAAACCCGAGTACGACGGACATCGGGCTATTTGGATACATGAGTTCGACTGGAAGAACGGCCGGACCGTCGGGCGGAAGAAAGCGATTGTCGACGGAGGTGTGGACAAGTCGAAAAAACCGATTTGGATCGAAGGGCCTCACCTCTACCGAGTCAAAGGCATGTACTACCTGATGGCCGCCGAAGGCGGAACGGGCGATGACCACAGCGAGGTGGTATTTGTGAGCGATTCTCCTTGGGGCCCGTTCAAGCCGTGCGCAATCAATCCCATCCTCACGCAGCGCGACTTGCCTGCCGACCGTCCCAACCCCGTCACCTGCGTCGGGCATGCCGATTTGGTACAGACCCCCTCCGGCGATTGGTATGCCGTCTTTCTGGGCGTTCGCCCCTATCGCGAGGGTCACGACATCATGGGGCGGGAAACGTTCCTGCTCCCCGTGGAGTGGAAAAACAATCAGCCCATTATTCTTCCTGCCGGAGAGGCCGTTTCCTATGCCGTGCGTCCTCAATCTCCCACACCGATGTGGACGGCCGCGGGATTGGAACATGAAGCCTTCTTTCTCCGCACACCTCAACGTCCTTTCCACGAAATCGGCAAAGACGGACGGCTTGCGCTGAAAGCCCGCAGTGTGGGTTTGAACCAACGGCGTCAACCTTCCGTCATCGGGCGGTGGATCACCGAGAACACGTTCTTCGCGCAAACCGCTCTTGACTTCGAGCCGCTCGCAGCGGGCGACTTTGCCGGTCTGATACTGTTTCAGAACGACGAATGCAACATCCGTTTCGGCAAGACGTTGGACGGATCGGGCAAGCCCTGTCTGCTGTTGTCGGTCTACAGTCAGGGTAAATCGGTTTCGGAAACCGTGCTACCCTTGTCTTCGGAAGCTGCGAAACGGCAACTCCGCTTGAAAGTCTCCGGCGATGCTCAAGGCCGCTACACCTTCGGTTATGCCGCTCGCTCGGGCGATGAATGGGTCACTGTGGGCGAACCGGTGTCCGCCGATCTGTTGAGCACCAAGACGGCGAAAGGATTTACCGGAACCATGGTAGGCATCCATGCCGAGGGAAACTATCTGCGGTGACAAACAATCAACAACGAATAATCATCAAACAACATTCATCATGAAAAAAGAAAAAAGATATCTGGTTCCGCAGGATTATATGGCCGATCCGGCCGTACATGTGTTTAACGGACGACTGTACATATACCCCAGCCACGACTGGGAAAGCGGCGTGGAAGAGAACGACAACGGCGACCATTTCGACATGAAAGACTATCATGTGTTCTCGACCGACGACGTGATGCACGGCGAAATCAAAGACCACGGACGCGTGCTTCAGGTGGAAGACATCCCGTGGGCCGGACGTCAACTGTGGGACTGCGACGTGGCCGAGAAGGGAGGCAAATATTATATGTACTTCCCGTTGAAAGACAAGAACGATATCTTCCGCATCGGAGTGGCCGTCGCCGATCGTCCCGAAGGCCCGTTCATCCCGCAACCCGACCCCATGAAAGGAAGTTACAGCATCGATCCTGCGATTTTGAACGAAGGCGACGGCAATTATTACATGTACTTCGGCGGCCTGTGGGGTGGCCAGCTCCAGCGTTATCGCGACAACAAGGCACTGGAGTGCGCGGCCTTTCCCAACGACGACGAACCCGCGATTCCATCGCGTGTGGTCAGGCTGAGCGATGACATGCTCGAGTTTGCCGAAGAGCCGAGAGCGGTGCTGATTACCGATGAAAACGGACATCCGATCACAGCGGGAGATAACGAACGACGCTTCTTCGAGGCAAGCTGGGTACACAAGTACAACGGTAAATATTACTTCTCTTATTCCACGGGCGACACGCACCGGCTGTGCTACGCCACGGGCGACAGCCCCTACGGGCCCTTCACCTACCAAGGCGTGATCCTGACCCCCGTGGTGGGCTGGACCACTCATCACGCCATCGTCGAGTATAAAGGCAAATGGTATCTGTTCCATCACGACTGCGTACCCTCCGGAGGCCGCACATGGCTTCGCAGCCTGAAGGTATGCGAATTGGAGTACGACAACGAAGGACGCATCATCACCATCGACGGAGAAGGAAAATAAAGAGAGTAGTACGTCACCGATAATTTTTTCATCATGAAACAACGAACAGCATTGCTCACGCTGCTTGCCCTCTTCGGACTTTTCGTCCGTGCGGAAGACGGCAGCCGCTTGTGGTTGCGCGCGCCCGAAAACGCCGACGCCGTAGTCCACAGCCGTCATGACGGCCCCACGGTGCGGATAGCCGTTGCCGAATTGAAAAAGTCTTTCCGTGCCGGAGTACCCGTTACTTTGGAACTGAAGGGAGGCGGAGGGCTGCGGTCGCTCGGCGAAGAAGGCTACCGCATACGGACTTCCGCCGACGGGAGCATCGTTCTCTCCTCGTCGGGCGAACGAGGATTGCTCTATGCGGCCTGTCATCTCCTGCGTTTGCAGGAAACGGGAGCAAACCTGGAAAAACTCTCCATCGAAGAAAAACCGGCTTATGCACTGCGCATTCTCAATCATTGGGACAACTTGGACCGGACGGTGGAACGCGGTTATGCCGGCCGGTCCCTTTGGGACTGGGAAACGCTTCCCGACACATCTTCCGGCAAATACGAGGCCTACGCCCGTGCCAATGCCTCTGTGGGCATCAACGGAACGGTGCTGAACAACGTCAACGCTTCGCCCGAAGTGCTGACGGCAGCCTGTCTGCAAAAGGTGAAGGCACTGGCCGACGTGTTCCGTCCTTACGGATTGCGGGTGTACCTGTCGGTCAACTTCGCTTCGCCCATGGTAATCGGTAAGTTGCCGACGGCCGATCCGCTCGACGCCTCCGTGGCGCGGTGGTGGAAAGAAAAGGTCGGAGAAATCTATCGACTCATCCCCGATTTCGGCGGCTTCCTTGTCAAAGCCAATTCCGAAGGCCAGCCCGGGCCGTGCGATTTCGGACGCACGCATGCCGACGGGGCCAACATGCTGGCCGATGCCTTAAAGCCTTACCGGGGAATCGTGATGTGGCGCGCTTTCGTTTACGAACCCACCGAGGCCGATCGTGCCAAACAAGCGTACATGGAATTCAAACCCTTGGACGGACAGTTTCGCCCGAATGTCATCATTCAGGTGAAGAACGGCCCTATCGACTTTCAGCCCCGCGAACCTTACAGCCCGCTGTTTGGCGCAATGAACAAGACGCCTTTGATGGTGGAGTTTCAAATCACTCAGGAATATCTTGGGCAGTCGAATCATCTGGCCTATTTGGCTCCCATGTGGAAAGAATTCTTCTCGTTCGTCGCTCCTTCGTCTCTCCGGGCGGTGGCGGGCGTGGCCAACATCGGCACGGATGCCAATTGGTGCGGTCATCACTTCGCGCAGAGCAACTGGTATGCTTTCGGGCGCCTGGCGTGGAATCCGGAACTATCCTCCGAAGAAATTGCGGACGAATGGCTCAAACAAACCTTCAGCCACGAGGCGGAGTTCGTGAATCCGGTCAGAGAAATGATGCTCGAAAGCCGTGAAGCAGTGGTCGATTACATGATGCCGCTGGGGCTGAATCACATCTTTGCGTGGGGACACCATTACGGGCCGGAACCGTGGTGCGAGATAGAAGGTGCGCGCGCAGACTGGTTGCCGCCCTATTACCATCGGGCGGATCGGGAAGGCATCGGCTTCGACCGCACGGCGAGGGGAAGCAATGCCGTGGCTCAATATCCCTCCGCTCTGGCCGGTCGGTACGGCGACGTTCGGACCTGTCCCGAAGAATACCTGCTGTGGTTTCATCATGTGCCTTGGACGCACCGGATGAAAAGCGGTCGCTCGTTGTGGGAAGAACTGTGCCACCGTTATGAACGGGGAATGCACAAGGTGAGAAGTTTCCGGCAGGTATGGGACAGGGTCGAACCTTATGTCGATGCCGAACGCTTCCGTGAAGTGCAGTCGAAACTCCGGATTCAGTACCGCGACGCCGGCTGGTGGAAAGACGCTTGCCTGCTCTACTTCCAAACCTTCTCCGGAATGCCCGTTCCTTACGAACTGGAACGTCCCATTCATCGGCTCGACGACTTGAAGCAGGTGCGGTTGCCCATCACCAATTTCGAGTGTCCTTCGGAAGAATTGTTGAACAGAAACAGGTAAATGCGCGGATGCCGGATTTTCCCGCTCCGAAGAAATCGGGGCGGGAAAATGAACAGAATCTAAATAAATAAGTAACTTTGCCTGCGAATGCAGGAAAGCGAAAACTTATGTGGATACTCTTGGTCGGTTTGTTTGTAATCGGTATCGTTGCCTTGGGGGCGGGATATGCGCGTAACCGGAAGCTGCGGAAGCAGGTGGAGAGCGGAGAGCTCGACAGCATGCCCGCGGTGAAAGAAGCCGATGCGGAATGCTGCGGACAACATGCCACTTGCGAGCGCGACAGCCTACTTGCCGCCGTGAGCAAGAAGATAGAGTATTACGACGACGAAGAACTCGACGCCTTCGCCGGATACGCTCCCGAAGTTTATACGGAAGAAGAGACGAATCTCTTCCGTGAAGTGCTCTATACCATGCGTGAGACCGATGTGGCCGGATGGGTCAGAAGCCTTCAGCTGAGGCATATCGAATTGCCCGATTCATTGAAGGACGAGGTGTTCCTCATTCTCGGCGAACGGCGCATGGCCGGCCGGAAGTCGGAAGCCTCGCTTGTTCATTAACCCTATCTTACGCAGTGGATTTATTACAATATACCTTTTTTCAGCACGCCCTGTTGGGCAGTCTTTTGGCAAGTATCGCTTGCGGCATCATCGGCACGTACATCGTAACCCGTCGTCTGGTGTTCATCAGCGGAGGCATTACGCATGCATCGTTCGGCGGTGTCGGCTTAGGCTTGTATGCCGGTATCTCACCCATCCTGTCGGCAGCCGTATTCTCCGTATTCTCCGCTTTCGGCGTGGAGTGGTTCAGCAAGCGGAAGGATATGCGCGAAGACTCGGCCATTGCGATGTTCTGGACGTTGGGCATGGCATTGGGCATCATCTTCAGTTTTCTCTCGCCGGGTTTCGCTCCCGATCTTTCGGCCTATCTTTTCGGAAATATTCTCACCATCACGAGTGCCGACCTTTGGGGTTTGGGCGTGTTGTCCGCCGTGTTGTCCGTGTTCTTCTACCTGTTCATCCGCCCCATTGTCTGCATCGCCTTCGACCGTGAGTTTGCGCAATCGCAACAAATACCCGTGGAACGCTTCGAGTATCTGCTTATGATGTTCATTGCGCTCACCATCGTGGCCTGTCTGCGCATGGTGGGCATCGTGCTGGTCATCTCTTTGCTCACCATTCCGCAGATGACGGCCAATCTGTTCACGTACAATTTCAAAAAAATCATCTTCCTTTCCATCCTCATCGCTTTTGCGGGATGTTTGGGAGGCCTGTTCATCTCT
>JBHAEN010000135.1:0-8254 GCA_041855645.1 Bacteroides sp.
CCGACGCCGACTACGGTTACGTGGGAGCCGGACGAGGGAAAATCAGCCTGTATAAAGGCAAGGAGTGTATAGAGAAGAACATTCCCGAAGAAGAAGCCGTAGACCGTCTGCTGGCATTCATCGAACGCGATCGCACAGCGGAAAACTGACGAAGCGGACGAAAAGGCTTCCACATGGAATAAGGTGTATCGCCGGCAAGCGGAAATTGTCCTTGCCTGCCGGAAAGAGGTGTCGTTTGCATCCCCATTTATCCATCTGCTTTACTTGTCTTTTCAGGCGCGGGAGTTTTCAAAACCTTCCCGCGCCTGTTCGTTTTCGCATCACAGAATACTGATGAGCGGGGCGAAGCATTTCCGTTTGTGAGCCACGAACATTTATCGCCCGAATACTGAAAGTTCATCGCCCTCGATACGGGCAAACCGGACGTTCGGCATCAAAAAATCAGAGCAATTCTTCCTCTTCCGAAAGGTTTGCGCAAAAAAACTCCGACTTTTGTTAGTTATTTTCTTGCATTATTAAGTTTCTTTCATATATTTGTGGGGTCTACAATTTATTTATGTTAACCGGAGGGTTAAAAGTTTTAATTAAAGAGAGAGTATTTATGAAAAGAAGACTAATGCTGCTTCTTGCCTGTCTTTCCGTGATAGGCATGATGGCCCAAACAAGAGTTTCGGGCATTGTTATCTCCGAGGAAGACGGAGAACCGATAGTAGGCGCATCTATTCTGGTGGAAGGCACTACGATGGGGACAGTTTCTGACATCGACGGTCGATTCATTTTCCCCAATCTTCCTCCGACGGCCAAAACATTGATCGTATCGTACATCGGCATGCAGACGCAAAAGGCCGAAATCAAACCCAACCTGCAAATTGTTCTGAGAAGCAACACCAAACAACTGGACGAACTCATGGTGGTGGCTTACGGAACCACAAAGCGTTCGGCCTTCACCGGATCGGCCGCCGTATTGGATCAGGAGAAGATCAAAACGCCGGCGGCTTCCGTCGACAAATCGCTGGCCGGACAACTTGCGGGCGTGCAGGTCATATCGGCAAGCGGACAGCCCGGCTCTTCGACCTCTTTCCGCATCCGCGGTTCGGGTTCGCTGAATGCGTCGAATGAACCCCTCATCGTGGTCGACGGCATAGCCACCTCGAACATGGAATACAGCAAGATTGCCGACGAAAACGAATCTTCGAGTAACATTCTGGCTTCACTCAACTCGAACGACATCGAATCGATCACCGTACTGAAAGACGCCGCCGCGGCCGCTCTGTACGGTTCGCGTGCCGCCAACGGAGTGGTTCTGATCACCACCAAGAGCGGGAAAAGCGGCAAGACACGCGTGACGTTCGACAGCAAATTCTCATGGGCGACGTTAGGCCGGGCCTACGAAATGATGAGTTCGGCGCAGTATTACAAAACGCTCTTCAATTATTACATGGAACAAGGCAACGGATCCGACTGGGCCAACGAACAGACGCAGGGAGCGATAACGCACAATCCGTACAATATGGACTATCCCTTGGACAGCCAAGGAAATGTGGTGAGCGGAGCACGCATCGTGGTCGATACCGACTGGCAGAAAGAAGTGTTCAAAACGGCGGCAACTCAGGACTACACGGTGGGTGTCAGCGGAGGAAGCGAAAAGACCTTGTTTTTCCTCTCGACCGGATACCTGAATCAGGAGGGTATCGCCCCGGCCGCAGGCTACAAACGTTATTCGGCCAAGATCAATATCGACTCGCAAGTCAACTCGTGGCTCAAAGCCGGACTGAATGTAAACTTTGCCCATTCGATACAGAACACTACGGTGGCCGGTTCGATGGGAGCAAGCCCTCTGTACAATGCGTTGACCTTCCCCAACGGAGTTCCTCTTTATGTGGTCGACAGCAACGGAGAGCCCGTGTTGGATGCCAACGGGAACAAGCAATACAATTTCAACAACCCCGTTTCTCTGGACTTCAACCCGCTGGCCATCCCCTACATGGACACACACCGAACGAAGACATATCGCTTGCTGGCATCGGCCTATCTGGAAATCGAACCCATCAAGGACTTAAAGTTGAAGACGGTATTCGCACCCGATTTCATCACCAACGACGAACATCGCTACTGGAACAAGGAACATGGCAACGGACCGGCATACAACGGACGGCTGGATAAATATCACACCACCGACCTGATGTACACTTCGACCAACACCGCATCTTATTCCCGCACCTTTGCCGAACGGCATCAAATCAACCTCATGGCCGGCATGGAGTATTGGCAAAGCGCATACGAATATCTCTACGCAGGCGGACGCGACCTGTTGGGCAACATGCAGGAACTCGACGTGGCCGCAGGCAGTTTCTCGCCTTCGTCATACAGCACGAAAGAAGTACTCATCTCGTACTTCGGACGCGCGGAATATGCCTTCTCCGACCGTTACAATGCCTCGTTCAGCCTCCGCAGCGACGGTTCCTCCGTGTTTGGGCAGGACACGAAATGGGGGACATTCTGGAGCGCGGGCTTTTCTTGGCGATTGAATCATGAGTCGTTCCTGAAAGACGCGGAGTGGATAGACAACCTCAAAATGCGTCTGAGCTACGGAACCTCCGGAAACAAAGCGGGGCTGGATCGCTACCAATCGCTGGGACTGTGGACTGTAAGTTCAGATTACAAATACGACGTTTATAACGGAGCTTGGCTGACCCAACTGGCCAACACCGCGCTGGGATGGGAAAAACAGCGGATGTTCAACGTCGGCATCGACTTTAGCTTCCGGAACACACTGTACGGGTCAATCGACTATTTCAACAAAGTGTCCGACGGCTTGCTGTACGATTTGCCGATCTCCTCCGAAACGGGTTTGAAGAAAATCAAAATGAATGCGGCCAAAACCCGGAACGAAGGCATAGAACTGATGCTGGGAGCGCAACTCCTGAAGAACACCCCGGTAAAGTGGAACGTAGAGTTCAACGCCTCATTCATCAGAGACAAGATAGAAGATCTCTACGGCGATAATGACATTCAGCAGACCTCTTACCAAAAGATCTGGAGTTTGGGACACAGCCAATATGAGTTTTACATGCCGACATGGGCGGGCGTGGACAGCGCGACCGGAAATGCGCTATGGTACGTAGTCGACGGTAACGGCACACGCACGACGACAAGCGATTACAGCAAGGCCACGTTCGAACGTCAGGGAACCTCGACTCCGGACGTTTACGGCGGATTGTCCAACAAACTCTCCTACAGAAATCTGGATCTGTCCGTTCAACTGAACTACCAGTTCGGAGGTAAGGTCTACGACGGTCTGTACCGAACCTTGATGAATGGCGGAAGCAGTTTCGGAATCAACATGCACACCGACAACCTCAAGGCATGGACATCGACCAACACCGCAACGAACATTCCGAAAATCGGAATCAATCAGGCTTCCAACAGTCTGTCGTCGAGGTTCCTGTACGATGCCTCTTACCTGAAAATCAAGAGTGTCACACTGGCTTACACGCTGCCCCGCCTTCCGAAGTTCTCGGATGTGGTCAGCAGCGCCCGGATATTCCTCAGCGCGGACAATCTGGCCACTTTCTTCTTCTCCGACTATCAAGGTTATGGCGATTTGGATATATACGGCATACAAGGCTACAGCCTCTATCCTTCCATCCCCATGCCCCGGACATGGACTTTAGGCGTAAATCTGACTTTTTAACTCAACAAAGAAACCATATGAAAGCAATATATATTCTTTTAGCGGGGCTTTTGACGCTGATAACCGCTTGTTCTGACGACGGACTTTATCAAAATCCTTCAACTTCGCTTTCCGACGAAACGATTATCAAGAACTATGAAACGGCAAAGACCGTCTTGATAGGAGCTTATGCAGCCACGGAACATTACCATTATCTCACCATAGGACAAATCAGCCAAGAGGTCATGGGTAACGACATCATGATTTCGAACGGAAATTACAACTTCTCCACTTACTACTGGCTGATGTATGCGTACAACTACGTACAATATCCCGCAGAGGCAGACGGCTGGTGGAGCGCTTATTCTCCCTATATGTGGGTCAAAGCCTATACGGCAATAGGAAATTGCAATATGCTCATCCATAATGCGGACAACATGCCCTCCGAATGCAAGGAACTCGTTGCCCAGGCATACGGAGTCAGGGCGTGGAACTTCATGAACCTGTATCACCTTTATTGTCCGGCCTACAACAACGCCACCTACGGCGGTGACAACGGCAAAGGCCTGTTTTTACGCCTGACTCCCGCCAGTGCGGACAACAGCCTGATGGTGGAACGTTCGAACCTGAAAACCTCCATCGAGCAAATAATCAATGATTTCACGTATGCTTATGAAAACACAAGCAGCGCGAACAACAACTATTACATGAACCCCAAGGCCGCCGCCCTTTTCCTTGCCCGCATGTATCTGGAAACAAACGATTATGCCAACGCCTCGAAATACGCCCGCATCGCCGCGGAAAACACCTTCGACGGAACCAACCTGATGAGCCGGGAGCAGTATCAGTCGGGCTTCATGAAAGCCAACAGCGAATGGCTGTTGGGAGCCAACTTCAATTCGGAAACGACCAATATCTACGCCTCCATCCCCTCGTTCTATCATGCGGCCACCACGATGGACGCGAATGCCGTGTTCGGAACTGCCGCCTACGGCACGCAGGTTCCCGGGAATACAGTTTCCGAACGATATGCATATCTTAAAGAAAACGCGGTGGACTTCATGACGGGATACAGCACGGTGCGCGTGGCCTTCTCTTTTGCAGACACCTTTGCCAAAGATGCCTCGACAGGTTCCTTCAAAGATTGTCGCGCACTGTTTCCTTTCTATTTGAGCGAAGAAGACGGCTACTTCACCTCCAAGTTCAACAACGACGGCTCGCTGGGTATTGCCGACTACCCGTTGGGCCGAATCGCCGAGGCATACCTGATCGAAGCGGAAGCGCAGTTGAATCTGGGCAATGCGGCAACCGCCCTCAGCGTATTGAATGCCCTGCAAACGCAGCGAAACGGGTCGGTTTCGACCGACGCCACCATGGACGAAATCTATCGGGAACGCCGTCGCGAGCTCTACGGCGAGGGACTCGCCCTGATGGACATCAAGCGATTGCAGAAACCGTTGAATCGCGTTGGTGCCGAACATTGGTGCAACACGGAACTAAAATCGCTCGAAGCGAACAGCCCGCGCATGATGTTTCCCATCCCCGACGAGGAGCTGAAATACAATCCGCACTACAAGGGAAGCGATGCCGACTATAACAAAGGACAAAACACATATTGGGCCAAATAAATCTTCCGAATGATCATGAAAATCATCAATCTACTCATTCCGGCACTCCTCATCGGAGTGCCGGTCTCGGCGCAAAATCAAGCCTCAACCCCGATTATCGAATTTGAAGGACGGCAGATCGACATCACGCCTTTCTTCGACGGCTTTCCCTATTCTCAATTCTCCATGAGCAAAGAGGGCGATAAACTGTTCTTCATGAAAACCGGAGGGGAAAACCGGTTGCAGTGGATTTCCCTGAACGGGAACCAAACATTGGATCAAGGAAAAGACGCCATCGACGCCGACTTGGCCAAGCGCAACTGCTGGTCGCCCCGCTACAATGCCGCGGACAGTTGCATGTATTGGATCGGCGACGAGCGAAACGAAGAAATCATCAATATCTATCGCAGCCATCTGTTTCATCCCAAGACCGTCAAACTGACCGATGTACCCTACATTTACGCATGGAGCTTCAACCCCGAACGGGATAAAATAGCCTATGTGGCCCGCATGGGACAGAACGAGAAACGTCTGGACGAACTGCACATCCTCGACCTGAAAACGCTGGAAGACCGACTCGTCTGTGCGGACAAACCCGACTTTCGCTACACATGGGGGAACATCAGCTGGAAACCCGACGGCAAAGGACTGATGCTGCTCGCTCTGAAAGATATGGACAGACAATACTGCAACGTGCTCTACCTCGATCTGACAACCGGCGAGAGCATCGTTTTGACCGACTCCGAACGCAAGGCCAGTTATGCAGGATGCGACGTCATGGAAGAATGGATGAACAACGAAGAGTGTTTCTTTTTTTCGGATCAGGACGGATACAAAAATCTCTATCATTTCAATGCCGGGACAAAAATGGTGAAACCGGTCACCCGATTCACCGCCGATTTGAGCGAAGCATGCTACGTCAACGCAGACAAACAGAAATTGCTCTTCGTTTTACAGAGCAATCCCACCGAAAGCACCATGATGTTGCTGTCTCCCCGAGACGGTTCGGTGATCTGCCGGCAGACCTCGGACATGAACCTGCACATCGGAGCGCACACGGGAAACCGGGTAAAGTTGCTGGCCAATAACGTAACCACCTTATTCCGGATACAAGAAGTGACGGTCGGCAAAAAGCGCATGGAGACAGAGGTGAAATTCGACCTCCCGCAGGCCTTGAAAGATGAACTTGTGCAAACCGAAGTGGAACGTCTGCTCATCCCGACCTTCGACATCGACCCTGCCACGGGCCGCCAACGGATGTTGCATGCCTATTTGTATAAACCCAAAAATCCGTTGCCTGCGGACAAGAGCGTGGTCATGCTCGAATCTTTCTACGGAGGCGACAACCGCTATGAACAGGAATATCAAATTTACGGTAAGGCCGGAATCTATGTATTGAGCGCGTCGCCGCGGGGAAGCTTCGGCTTCGGGCGCGATTTTGCCGCACTGAACGACAAAGACCTCGGCGGGAACGAAATCATCGACATCATCGAATGCGCCCGGTATATTTCCCAAAGATTGAACATTCCCCCCGAACGAGTGGGTTGTTTTGGCGTCAGCCACGGCGGATACGCCACGATGAGATTGCTCACTTTCCCCGGAGAGGTCAACGGACACAAAGCCGACTTTCCTTTCGGATTCGGGATTGAAACAGCCGGATTCTGCGACATCATCTTCCAGCACAACCACTCCAACATCCCGGACTGGACGGAGTTGGAAGCCGGAAACCCCGTGACGGACAAAAACAGAATCATCGAGCGTTCGCCGCTCTACCATGCGGCACGGCTGAGCGGACCGCTGCTCCTCGTTCACGGCAACCACGATAACCGCGTGCATGTGGAAGGCTCCCGAATGATGGCTCGCATGCTGGACTTCCTGAAGCTGCCTCACCGCTATCTGGAATTCGACGGGTTGGGACACGGCGTGAAGGGAAAGGAAAACAGCCATCGCTTCTATCGCGAATGCTTCCGCTTCATCGAGGAAGTCATCGGACGCAAGGAGATAAAATGAATGACCGCTGCGGAAAACATCCGCCGCGCGAAGTGAACGAACGTCAAAAAAACTCACACTTTTCAAAAGCCCAAAACTTCTCCCCCGATTCCGGCGTTTATACGTCATATCGGATCGGGGCGATATTCGTCCGTCCTCACTCAGTAAAGAAAACAGAACAATGAAAACAGTTATCCTCTTTTCACACAGTTACCAGACGGGAAGTAACACCAACAAAGCCATTCTTGAAGTGTTGAAAACTGCCGGGAACGTAGAAATCCGTAACCTCGAGGAATTATATCCCGACGGAAAAATCGACGTGGCAACCGAACAGGCGGCCTTGGTCGATGCGGACACCGTGGTGTTTCAACATCCCGTATTCTGGTTCAGCATGCCTCCCCTGCTCAAACGCTGGATGGACGAAGTGCTGCAATACGGATTCGCCTACGGAACGGGCGGCGATAAATTGCACGGCAAGAAGTTCATCCATTCCTTCACTACGGGAACGGCCGCCGAAAAAATGACGCCCGAACTGCTCGAAGTCATGACGGCATCCATACGCACTTCCGCCGTATTCTGCGGAATGGATTATCAAGGTACGGTTCATTCCTTCGGGCAATTACCGCAAACCAACCCCAATCAGGAAGCCGACGGACGCAATCACGCGCAACGTCTGCTCGAAAGGCTTGCCCGATTGGCCTAAAAATTCCAACATCCTGCGCACTGCCCGCATCCTTCACCGCAAAAGTGAAGCGTGCGGGCAGCTTCTTTTTCCCCGACGGCTCCCAATACGACGGACACTCCCAATCATCATCATGTGCCGTGTCGGCTGCTCGTGGTTATTGCCCGGCGAACGCCCCATGCGCATGCGCCCTCACGCATCGGCATTTTGTAAAACTCTTTCAATTCTTTTCGCGAGGTCGGTTTCGGAACCGGGCGGGATTTCGCCCCTCTCCAAAGTCCCATGGGAAGGGCTTTTCCGAAA
>JBHAEN010000136.1:0-21167 GCA_041855645.1 Bacteroides sp.
CACACGCACCTGAAACGTGCGCGTCTACCAATTCCGCCACCTGGGCAAAACTTTATTTCACAATTTGTCAAAGATTAAAAGAGCGGAAAACGAGACTCGAACTCGCGACCCTAACCTTGGCAAGGTTATGCTCTACCAACTGAGCTATTTCCGCATTCTCTTTTGGTTTGCGGTTGCAAAGGTAGGTATTTTTCGTAAACCTGCAAGAGTTTCCCCTCTCTTTTTTCAAAGATTATGCGCAATCGCGAACATTTTTATCAGCTCATCCTGTCGCGGAAGTCTTCGTAAGCAAATTCTCTGTATATTTCAGCCTTTCCTTCTTGCGTCCAAAGGGCAATGGCCGGATGATGAATGCCGTTGAACATGGTGGTTTTCACCATGGTGTAATGAATCATGTCCTCAAAGATGATTCTTTCACCGATTTGCAGTTCATGATCGAAGCTCCAGACTCCCATATAGTCGCCGCTCAAACATGAGTTTCCGCCCAGACGGTAGACATACGGTCCCGAATCGCCCTTTTCGGCATTGCGTACGGCCGGTTGGTAGGGCATTTCCAGACAATCGGGCATGTGGCAGGTGAAACTTACGTTTAATATGGCCGTCCGAATACCTTTATTTTCCACGATGTCTACCACTTCGGAAGTCAATACGCCCGTTTGCCACGTAAAGGCCGAACCGGGTTCCAATATGATCCGGAGATGAGGATAGCGCGATTTTAATCCCTTCAGCAGTTGAATGAGGTGTTCCGTATCGTAGTCCTTTCGCGTCATCAAGTGCCCTCCTCCGAGATTCAGCCATTGAAGTTGAGGAAACCAGCGGGAAAATTTTTCTTCCAAATGTGCCAATGTACGTTCCAGTTCGTAAGACGAAGATTCGCAATGGCAATGACAATGGAAGCCGTCGATACCTTGAGGCAGGCTTTCGGGAAGCAGATCGGCGGTGATGCCAAAACGCGTTCCGGGAGCGCATGGATTGTACAATTCGGTTTCCACTTCCGAATATTCGGGATTCACGCGGATGCCGCAAGATATTTTGTTGCCGTCGGCAACGATTCGCGGATGAAATCGGCGGAACTGTGAGAGCGAATTGAACGTGATGTGACTGCTGCATCGCATGATTTCTCCGAAATCGTCTTCCGTATAAGCCGGAGAGTACGTGTGTGCTTTGCTTCCGAACTCCTCGAATGCCAACCGGGCCTCATAGACGGAACTTGCCGTGGAATGGTCCACGTACTCGCGAAAAACAGGAAAAGACTTCCACATGGCAAATGCCTTGAAAGCCAGAATGATCTCCACTCCTGCCCTGTCGGCCACGTTTTTAATCAGTGTGAGATTCTTTCTCAGAAGATCTTCTTCCATGATGTAACACGGAGAAGGAAAGCGATTGAAATCGATCATGATAGGTATGTACTTGTGCTTATCGCTGGGTGGGTAATGTAAACTCTTGCCGGTCGGACAGGTAGCCCGCTTCGTCGGCTACGCCCACTCTGAACGTAACCTCTCCGTTTTTCAGTTTGTTGCCTCCGTATATTGTTGCCGTGTATCGGAATCCTTCTTTCGGTTGTATTTGCTCAATCATCACGGGGGAAGATATACCGATGTGTTTCGCTTTACCTACGGTTTCGACAATCGGGACAACCCGATAGGCCGTTCGACTGCTTTCATTGACAATGTCGAATATGATTTTACAACTCTCCGCCGCATTGATTGCATGATTTCGATTGTCGTCGATGAAACGGATGTTGCGTACTTTGAGTCCTACATTGTCTTGTTGCCGGTCGGATTCGCTTCTGTCGGAAGGATATACCCGTCTGACTTCCGGTGTATATTGTCTTTCATCGTCTTTGTTCTCTTTCGGTGTCGTGAGTGCATGGCCGATGGCAGCTCCCGCCGCGGTTCCCGCAATGGTTCCGATGGTCGAACCGAGGAAGGCCCCGTGCCATCCTCCGCTCGATCCGCCAATCAATCCGCCCACCGCGTTGCCGACTTGCCCGCCGATGGATGCTCCGACTATGGTTCCTCCTCCGCCATGATATGAGGTTACGCATCCGCTTAATAAAAGGGCGGACAGCCCGAGTGTCATTGCTTGCTTTTTCATACCTTATACATTATTCGGTTTTTGTTTAATGAAGTTTTCCGTAGAAGGCTCTATGGCTGTTCGGGGAAACCTTTTATCTTAAAACGAGCGAATCGCAATAAAAGTTGTTTTTCTCCCGCATTTTCAAATTGAATGATTGCCTTGGCGTTGTCGCCCTCGCCTTCCACGTGCCGTACTTTGCCTTGACCGAAGCGTTCGTGCTCAATGAGTTGACCAACCTGAACGGAAGGGATGGGCGATGTTCTGCCGTTATCGGCCGCGGGCGAAGGTTTCATATCGCTCACCCGTTTCATCGGCCGCGGAAGTTGCGTAGGCGGAGTGACCTCTCTTTTCACCGGAATAAAGCCTCCTTCCGTTTCCCTGCGGAAACGCTTTGCTTCCTCATCGACGGAGTGACCGACGGACAACTCCTGCGGTAATCGCAGGAAACGGGTGTCGATATCTCGCAGGAAACGGCTGGGGCTGCCGAATTCCATTTTTCCATAGCGGAACCGGGTTCTGGCGAACGACAGGAAGCAATGCTCCTCGGCGCGGGTGATGGCTACGTAGAACAGTCTGCGTTCTTCTTCCAGTGCGCGGGGAGAATCATGAACCATACCGCTCGGAAAAAGATTTTCTTCCATACCGACCACGAATACATTCTTGAATTCCAATCCCTTGGCCGAGTGAACGGTCATTAAAGTTACCTTTTCTTCTTCGTCGTTGTCGGAATCCTGGTCGGTGAGCAGAGAAATTTCCGAAAGGAAATGAGCCATGAGAATGTTCGTGTCTCCCTCTTCCTGTCGCAAGGAACAGAAGTCGTTCATGCCGTTGGCCAGTTCTTCGATGTTTTCCTTGCGGCTTTGGTTTTCGGGAGAGTTGTCTTGAGAAACGTCTTTCATGATGCCGCTCCGGCGAATGATGTCCACGCCGAGCTCGTAGGCATTCTGCGTTCCGGCCTGTTCGACAAAGCTGCCTATCAGTTCGCGAAAGTCGTTAAGTTTGGTCAATGTCCCTTTATTGACGGACAGTCCGAAGGCTTGCGGCTGATTCAACACCTGCCACAAGCTTACGTTGTGCTGTCCGGCGGCCGCGATGATTTTGTTGACGGTCGTATCTCCTATGCCGCGCGCCGGATAGTTGACGATGCGTTTAAACGCCTCCTCATCGTGCGGATTAACTGCCATGCGGAAGTAAGCCACCGCGTCTTTTATCTCTTTACGTTGATAGAATGATAATCCGCCGTATATTTTATACGGTATGTTTCGTTTGCGAAAGGCCTCTTCAAAGACGCGGCTTTGCGCATTCGTACGATAGAGCACGGCGAAACCGGCATAGCCGTATCCGTTTTTCCGGTGGAGTTCGCTGACTTTGTTGGCCACGATATCTCCTTCTTCCACGTCGCTGTAAGCCTGAAATATCTCGATCGGCTCTCCCTCTTCCCTTTTGGAAAAGACTTCTTTGCGAATCTGCCTTTCGTTTTTGCTGATCAGGCTGTTGGCTGCGGAAACGATGTTCTGCGTAGAACGGTAGTTTTGCTCCAATTTGAACACCTTCGTTTCGGGATATGTCCGGGTGAAATACAGAATGTTGTCGATGTTGGCTCCGCGAAAGGAATAGATGCTTTGCGCGTCGTCGCCCACCACGCACACGCGCCGATTCTTTTCCGTCAGTTGAAGTACGATGCTGTGTTGGGCGAAGTTGGTATCCTGATATTCGTCTACCAACACGTAGCGGAACTGATTACGATAACGTTCGAGCACGTCGGGATGTTCCCGAAAAAGCATGAATGTATAGACCAGCAGATCATCGAAATCCATGACTCCGGCCTGCCGGCAACGTTGCTGATACTGTCGGTACACGTCGCGCACCATCGGCATTCCTGCCGCGCGGTCGTTTTCGTAGGCTTCTTTATGCGATGCGTAGGCAGCAGGCGATACCAGATGATTCTTGGCGTTCGATATACGGGCCTGTACCGATCCGGGTTTATACGTTTTCTCGTCCAGCCCCATTTCCTTGATGATGGAGCGAATCAAGCTTTTGCCATCCGCCGCATCATAGATGGTGAACCGTGAACCAAAGCCGATGTGATGCGCCTCGGCGCGCAGTATGCGTGAAAAAACAGAGTGAAACGTTCCCATCCACAGGTGGCGCGCACGCTCCCCGCCTACCTGACGGGCAATGCGTTCTTTCATTTCGCGCGCGGCTTTGTTGGTAAACGTCAGTGCCAAAATATTCCAAGGCTCGTAACCGCTCTCCAGCAAATGGGCAATCTTATAGGTCAACACCCGAGTCTTCCCCGATCCTGCTCCGGCAATGACCAAAGAAGGGCCGTCGTCGTAGAGCACGGCGTTGAGCTGACTCTCGTTCAAGTCTTTCGTATAATCGGCATTCATATCGGCAAAAGTAGAACAAATCCTCCGAGATGGAAACGTATTTAGCATTTTTTCTTCCTTCGGGAATCGGGTATTCGAGTTGCGTCCGCGGGTTTGTCCGGAAAATGACGCGGCCGTTATTGAACAATTTCCGAACCGCTTCCGTTAGTTAAGTACAATAACCAATTAAATTGGGAATACAATGAGTAGTTTATTAATGTCCTTAATGTTTTTTACAATGACGTATCAAATGCCCCAACTTCCTTATGCCACCAACGCATTGGAACCTGTAATCAGTCAGCAGACTATAGATTTTCACTACGGTAAGCACTTGCAAACCTATGTCAATAATCTGAATAACCTCGTGCCGGGTACGGAGTTTGAAGGAAAAACGGTAGAGGAGATCGTGGCTACCGCACCCGACGGAGCGATATTCAACAACGCCGGACAGGTGCTGAACCACAATCTTTATTTTCTTCAGTTCTCTCCGAAGCCTTCCAAGCAGGCTCCCGAAGGCGCATTGGGCGCGGCCATCAATCGCGATTTCGGCAGTTTCGAGAACTTTAAAAAGGAGTTCACGGCAGCTGCAGTAGGCCTCTTCGGTTCGGGCTGGGCTTGGCTTTCGGTAGATAAAGAAGGCAAACTTCACATCACCAAAGAAACCAATGCCGGCAATCCGCACCGTTCGGGGTTGAAGCCGTTGCTCGGTTTCGACGTTTGGGAACACTCTTATTATCTGGATTATCAAAACCGTCGCGCCGATCATGTGAACGCACTCTGGAGCATCATCGATTGGGCAGTGGTTGAAAAACGGTTCTGATTTGCAAACCGGTCATTAGCTTTTACTCCGTGAGTCGGGCAGTTTCTGTCCGGCTCATTTGTTTTAAATCTGTACCGTTCGTTGTTCTGTTTTTTTTACATGCTTTCCGTCGCTTTCCGAATCGCGTGCAATTCACGCGACAACTGCGTGCATTTGACGTCTGAAATGCGCGTGTCTGACGTCTGAAATGCACGTGTTTCAGAAGTCAAATGCACGCATTTCGGAAAAGCCCTTCCCAAGCGGCTTTGGAGAGGGGCAAAATCCCGGTCGGTCCCGAAGCCGCCCCCACCGAGCGGGTTGAAAGAATTTTACAAAACAGAAAAGAGCGAGGAACTTCGCACAGACGTCGGGGATGAACTGCCAATCTTTCGGCCTCCTTCCTGATTCCTCATTATCTCAACTTGCGGACACACCATATTATATATAGGAGAATCCTTGGCGGTTTTCCATTCCTCATCGTTCGTCATCTTCCGATTTATCCGATATTTTCGTCCGCTTCTGTTTTGCGCTTTCATTTTTGTTTGTATCTTTGCAGCCGAAAACCAATTTTGGGCTATGGTGTAATGGTAACACTACAGATTCTGGTCCTGTCATTCCTGGTTCGAGTCCAGGTAGCCCAACCCTCGGAAAGAGTGAAACGAACAAAACGTTTCGCTCTTTTTTTTCATTGCCGAACCCGATTCTTGTTCCGTACCTCATCGCTCCGTCCGCTCCCGCGGGAAGTTCCTGATATAAGCCCGCCTATGACACGAAGAGTCTTTTGGCGGTGCCTGCAAAGAGAAATTAAATGATGAAAAATTTCCTCATTCAATTAGAATTGATTTCCTTTGTGCTGTTTTATGCGATCATAAAACAAGAAACAAACCATTCAAAAACATTATTATGAAGATTTCACACATTGAGCATCTGGGCATCGCGGTTAACAGCATCGAAGAAGCCCTTCCTTACTACGAAAACGTACTCGGTCTGAAATGTTACAACATCGAAACCGTGGAAGACCAAAAAGTAAGAACCGCTTTCCTCAAAGTCGGCGACACCAAAATCGAATTATTGGAACCCACATCCCCGGAAAGCACCATCGCCAAGTTCATTGAAAACAAGGGCATGGGCATTCATCACATTGCTTTTGCCGTGGAAGACGGTGTGGCCAACGCCTTGGCCGAAGCGGAAAGCAAAGAAATCCGCCTGATAGACAAAGCACCGCGTAAAGGAGCCGAAGGTTTGAACATCGCTTTCCTTCATCCGAAATCCACGCAAGGCGTACTTACCGAATTGTGCGAACATTAAATCTATAAACGATAAAAATCATAAGACTCATGAGCAATCAACTTGAAAAGATCAAAGAATTGATCGAACGCCGTGCCGTGGCACGCATGGGAGGTGGTGAAAAAGCCATTGCCAAACAACACGAGAAAGGTAAATATACCGCACGTGAGCGTATCGCCATGTTACTGGATGAAGGCAGCTTCGAAGAAATGGACATGTTCGTGGAGCACAGATGCACCAACTTCGGCATGGATGCCAAACACTATCCCGGCGACGGTGTGGTGACCGGATGCGGAACCATCGAAGGACGTTTGGTTTATATCTTTGCCCAGGACTTCACGGTATCGGCAGGTTCTTTGTCTGAGACCATGTCATTGAAAATCTGCAAAATAATGGATCAGGCCATGAAGATGGGAGCTCCCTGCATCGGAATCAACGACTCGGGAGGCGCACGTATTCAGGAAGGCATCAACGCCTTGGCCGGTTATGCGGAAATATTCCAACGCAACATTCTTGCCTCCGGCGTCATTCCGCAAATCTCCGGAATATTTGGTCCTTGCGCAGGCGGAGCGGTGTACTCTCCTGCCCTTACCGATTTTACGCTGATGATGGAAGGCACATCATACATGTTTCTTACCGGTCCGAAGGTTGTGAAGACCGTGACGGGCGAAGACGTGACACAAGAAAATCTGGGCGGTGCGAGCGTGCACTCCACGAAATCGGGCGTTACCCACTTCACGGCTCAAACGGAAGAAGAAGGTCTTGCGCTGATTCGCAAATTGCTGGGTTACATCCCGCAGAACAACCTCGAAGAAGCTCCCTTGGCCGAATGCAATGACCCCATCGACCGTTTGGAAGATTCGCTGAATGAAATCATCCCCGACAGCCCGAACAAACCTTACGACATGTATGAGGTTATCGGAGCCATTGTGGACAACGGAGAGTTCCTCGAAGTACAGAAAGATTACGCCCAGAACATCATCATCGGCTTTGCTCGCTTCAACGGTCAGTCGGTGGGTATCGTGGCCAATCAGCCGAAGTTCCTTGCCGGAGTGCTCGACAGCAATGCCTCACGCAAGGGAGCCCGTTTCGTTCGTTTCTGCGATGCCTTCAACATTCCCATCGTTTCACTGGTCGACGTTCCGGGCTTCTTACCGGGTACGGGACAGGAATACAACGGCGTAATTCTTCACGGAGCCAAGTTGCTCTACGCTTACGGTGAAGCTACCGTCCCCAAAGTAACGGTGACTTTGCGCAAATCCTATGGCGGTTCTCACATCGTGATGAGCTGTAAACAACTGCGCGGAGACATGAACTACGCTTGGCCCACCGCAGAAATCGCCGTAATGGGCGGCGCGGGAGCCGTTGAAGTGCTCTATGCACGCGAAGCTCAGGAAGCAGCCGACCCGGCTACGTTCATGGCTGAAAAAGAAGCGGAATACACGAAACTGTTCGCCAATCCGTACAATGCGGCCAAGTATGGTTACATTGACGACGTCATCGAACCGCGCAACACGCGTTTCCGTGTCATTCGCGCCTTGCAGCAGTTGCAGACGAAGAAACTCTGCAATCCGGCCAAGAAACACGGTAACATTCCGTTGTAATCTTTACGTTTCACATTCAACCAACAATGATTATGAACAAGATAAAAAGCGGAATACTTCTCTCTCTGTTACTGACGGCGGTAGGGTTAACCTCCTGCGGTGAACGGAAGACGAACAGCAAGCTGGTGTTGAACGAAGTAATGATAGACAATCAGACCAACTTCCAAGACGATTATGGTTTGCATAGTGCATGGATTGAAGTATTCAACAAATCATACGGTAGTGCCAATCTTGCCGCTTGTTTGCTGAAAGTCAGCAGCCATCCGGGAGATACCATTACCTATTTCATTCCGAAAGGAGATGTGCTCACCGTGGTAAAGCCGCGTCAACATGCCCTCTTTTGGGCCGATGCGGAACCCAATCGCGGAACATTTCACACCAGTTTTAAGCTCGATCTGACAACGGCCAACTGGATCGGTTTGTTTGATTCCGGTAAGAAACTGCTCGACGAATTGGTGATTCCCGCCGGCACGCTCGGCCCCGATCAGTCGTACGCTCGCGTAAGCGACGGAGCTGAAGAATGGGAGGTGAAAGGAGGAAGTGCCGACAAGTATGTGACTCCAAGCACCAACAATAAAACGCTTGACAGTAATGCCAAGATGGAAAAATTCCAAGAACACGACTCTGCGGGACTCGGCATGTCCATTTCGGCGATGACCGTGGTATTCTTCGGACTCATACTGCTTTATCTTTCTTTCAAGTTGATCGGAAAGATTGCCGTAAGCCTGAGCCGTCGCAATGCGATGAAAGCCACCGGAACAACCAGCTTCAAAGAAGGAGAAAAGCTGGCCGAAGTGCCGGGCGAAGTGTATGCCGCCATCGCCATGGCCTTGCACGAAGAACAGAATCAGGTGCACGACCTTGAAGAAACGGTTCTTACCATGGCAAGCGTCAAACGCAGGTATTCACCTTGGAGTTCCAAGATATATACGCTGCGGGATAATCCTCGTAAAAAGTAAAGTCACATATCCTTAAAAGTAAACAACGATGAAAGAATATAAATATAAAATCAACGGCAACCTGTACAATGTAGTCATTGGCGACGTGGAAGAAAACATCGCTCACGTAGAAGTGAACGGAACGAAGTATGACGTCGAGTTTGAACAAAAAGCCAAACCCACGATCGCGCGTCCCGTAGTGCGTCCGGCCGCTCCCGCGCCTGCTTCTTCGGCCCCGGCGTCCGCACCCGCCGCTCCGGTAACCAAACCCGCCGCGTCTTCCGCAGGAAAAACGGGCGTAAAATCTCCGCTTCCCGGAGTCATCCTTGAAATCAAGGTCAATGTAGGCGACGTGGTCAAGAAGGGACAAACCATCATCATTCTCGAAGCCATGAAGATGGAAAACAACATCAATGCGGACAGAGACGGTAAAATCTCGGCCATCAACGTGGGCAAAGGAGATTCTGTTCTTGAAGGTACTGACCTTGTAATCATCGAATGATATGGGAGAATTCATAAACTTCTTAGGAAGCAATTTGGCCGATTTCTGGACTTACACGGGATTCGCCAATGCAACACCCGGGCATATCGTGATGCTCCTTGTCGGGTTATTCTTTATTTACTTGGCCGTGGCCAAGGAATTTGAACCCATGTTGCTCATCCCCATCGGATTCGGTATATTGATCGGTAATATACCTTTCAATATGGACGCCGGACTCATGGTGGGTATCTACGAAGAAGGTTCCGTACTCAACATCCTTTATCAGGGAGTGACATCGGGCTGGTATCCGCCGCTCATTTTCTTGGGCATAGGCGCGATGACCGATTTCTCGGCCTTGATATCCAACCCGAAACTGATGCTCATCGGTGCTGCCGCACAGTTCGGTATCTTCGGAGCCTATATGATTGCCCTGTTGTTGGGATTCGATCCCATGCAGGCGGGGGCTATCGGCATCATCGGCGGTGCGGACGGACCGACGGCGATCTTCCTTTCTTCGAAGCTCGCGCCCAATCTGATGGGAGCCATTGCCGTATCGGCCTATTCTTACATGGCCTTGGTTCCTGTGATCCAACCGCCCATCATGCGTCTGCTGACCAACAAAAACGAACGTCTCATCCGCATGAAACCTCCTCGCGCCGTATCGCATACGGAGAAAGTCATTTTCCCCATCATCGGTTTGCTGCTCACGACATTCCTTGTACCCTCCGGTCTGCCTCTGTTGGGCATGCTTTTCTTCGGAAACCTGTTGAAAGAAAGTGGTGTAACCCGTCGTTTGGCCAATACGGCAAGCGGGCCGCTCATCGATACCATCACTATTCTGTTGGGACTCACCGTGGGGGCTTCTACGCAAGCGTCCGAATTCCTGACTTTCGACTCGATTCTGATTTTCGCGCTCGGAGCGTTCTCGTTCTTCATCGCCACCGCATCGGGTGTGCTGTTTGTGAAGTTCTTCAACATATTCCTCAAACCGGGCAACAAGATCAATCCGCTGATCGGCAATGCCGGAGTTTCCGCCGTGCCCGACTCGGCCCGCATTTCGCAGGTTGTCGGTCTGGAATATGATTCGACCAACTATCTGCTGATGCACGCCATGGGTCCCAACGTGGCGGGTGTGATCGGTTCGGCCGTCGCCGCAGGTATCCTATTGGGCTTCTTGATGTAAACGAAGACAATCCGGACAGAGCGCACGGTTTTGCGGCCTCTGTTCTCCAAATGCCGATGGCCGATTCCCCGCATTGCGGGAGTCGGCCATCGGTGTTTTCTGAAGCCTTTGCGGAGGCATCGACTCAGGTTCGAAAGGTTATCACAAATAAGTCGCCCCACTCTGCTACGTCTGAACCTCGAAAGGTTATCGCGTTAAGTGGGGCGACTTAAATTCGTATTCTTTCTTACCGGTTTGTTGTTAATTCAAGCGCAGTCAAACCGGATTTACTTGCCTTGCCATTGGGAGAATGTATTGTTCCAGTATCCGCTTAAGACATTTCCGCCGAGATAGACGTCTTCCAGAAAAGAAACATCGTTAGGCGCGTAGGCGATATGCAAAGCCGTTTGTTCGTAGTTTTCCCATCCCCAACGGAAGCGTTCTTCAAACTCCTCGATCAGCCCTCCGGGATAATATACGCGGCGGAACTCCACGCCACTGCGGTCGAGATAAAAATCTATTTCCTGATAACAGCGGTTGCCGCGCGAATCGGTGTAATACCCCGTCCATGTGCGGCTGCACAGGTATTGCGAACGTGAGTAGTAGGCTCCTCCTATCGAGTCGTCATCATAGAAACCCGTGCCGATTTCCACTTCACAAGCCGTCATTCCCAACAGTAGAACGGCCAATAAACCTGCTTTGAGGTATCCGAATGCATGCTTTTTCATATTCTTTGGTTTTACGTAAAGTTATACTTCGTTTCTGTTTCTCATGTGGCAAAGATAATCGGCATATCTTCCTCAGCCAAGTGAAAAAACCTATATCTTCATGAGAAAGTCCCTATTTGTGAAGGGGAAATCCCTCGAACCATTTGCCAAAGAAAGTGAACACAGCAGTCCGGCGAAACGGAGTTTTCCTTATCTTTGCGGCCTGAACCAAGAATGACAGCATAATGATTTCAGCAGACGGGCTTGCCGTGGAATTTGGCGGCACCACTCTTTTTAGCGACGTATCTTTTGTAATCAATGAAAAAGACCGTATAGCCCTCATGGGTAAAAACGGAGCCGGAAAGAGCACCCTGCTCAAGATACTGGCCGGCGTGCGCCCTCCGACGCGTGGAGCGGTGTCGGTCCCCAAGGATCGCGTAGTGGCCTATCTGCCGCAACACCTGATGACAGATGACGGACGCACGGTTTTCGATGAAACGGCTCAGGCTTTCGCCCACTTGCACCGGATGGAGGAGGAAATAGAGCGTCTGAATCACGAACTCGCCTCTCGCACCGATTATGAAAGCGATGCCTATATGGCGCTCATCGAACAGGTCAGCACGCTCAGTGAGAAATATTATGCCATTGAATCCACGAACTACAACGAAGAAATAGAAAAAACGCTGCTCGGACTGGGGTTTCTTCGTTCCGACTTTGAACGTCCCGTAAGCGACTTCAGCGGGGGATGGCGGATGCGTATCGAACTTGCCAAACTTCTTTTGCGCCGCCCCGATGTGCTCTTGCTCGATGAACCGACGAACCATCTCGACATCGAGTCCGTACAATGGCTCGAAGAATACCTTGTCAACAGCGGCAGAGCCGTGGTGGTCATCAGCCACGACCGGAAGTTTGTCGACAACATCACCACCCGCACCATTGAGGTGACTATGGGACGCATCTATGATTATAAGGTAAATTACAGCCAATACCTGCAACTGCGCAAAGAACGGCGCGAACAACAGCAGAAGGCATATAACGAACAGCAGAAATTCATTGCCGAAACCAAAGACTTCATCGAGCGTTTCAAGGGAACTTACTCAAAGACGCTGCAAGTGCAAAGCCGAGTCAAGATGCTGGAAAAGCTGGAACTTCTCGAAGTAGACGAAGAAGACACGTCTGCGCTTCGGTTGCGATTTCCGCCTTCGCCGCGTTCGGGCAGTTATCCGCTTATGCTTGAGGGTGTGGGAAAATCGTACGATAATCACGTCGTGTTCAGTGGAGCCACACTGACCATAGAACGGGGCGAAAAGGTGGCTTTTGTCGGGAAAAACGGCGAAGGCAAGTCCACACTCATCAAATGTATCATGCAGGAAATTGACCACGAAGGCACACTGACCGTAGGTCATAACGTGCATATCGGTTACTTTGCACAGAACCAAGCCTCGTTGATGGACGAATCGCTCACCGTGTTTGAAACCATAGACCAAGTGGCCAAAGGTGAGGTGAGAAACCGCATACGCGATCTGTTGGGGGCTTTCATGTTCGGAAGCCCCGACGACTCCGTGAAGAAAGTCAAAGTCCTGTCGGGCGGAGAACGCACGCGACTGGCCATGATTAAACTGCTGCTGGAACCCGTCAACCTGCTAATCCTCGATGAACCGACCAATCACCTGGATCTGAAGACCAAAGACATCCTCAAGCAGGCATTGACGGATTTCGACGGAACGCTCATCGTCGTGTCGCACGATCGCGACTTCCTCGACGGCTTGGTGAGTAAAGTTTACGAATTCGGAAACAAGAAAGTGAAGGAACATCTCGGGGGCATCTATGATTTTCTGGAGAAAAAGAAAATCGACTCCCTTCGCGAATTGGAACGTAACCGAGGCTGACACGAAGAATTATGGCTTCGCAGCCTTTGCCCTGTCGGCTATAATTACTACTTTTGCCCGTACCCAAACATTGAAAGACATGAAAAAAACAAGCATTACCCTGCTGCTTGCCCTGTTCGGCGTTGCAGTGAGCTTTGCCCAAACAGGCAAACAACCTCTCGAACTGAAAGACGTGGTAGACGGACGTTTTCGTCCGCGCAACATTTATGGCGTTATTCCCACGCCCGACGGCGAGCATTATACGCAGATGAATGCCCAAAGAACACAGATCATCAAATATTCCTTCCGTACCGGTGAACAGGTGGAGGTGATGTTCGATGTGGCTCAGGCCAGAGAATGCAATCTGAAGCATTTCGACAGTTATCAGTTTTCGCCCGACGGTCAGCAGTTGCTCATCGCTACTGAAACAACCCCCGTATATCGACGTTCATACACGGCCGTTCACTATCTCTATCCCCTGAAACGGAACGATAAAGGAGTGACCACGGGCAATATCCTCCGACGCCTGTCTGACGGAGGTCCGCAGCAAGTCCCCGTTTTCTCGCCCGACGGAACGATGGTGGCTTTCGTTCGCGAGAATAACATCTTTCTGGTTAAACTGCTTTATGGCGACAGCGAAAGCCAAGTTACCGAAGATGGAAAACCGAACGCCATCCTCAACGGAATACCCGACTGGGTGTACGAGGAAGAATTCGGTTTCAACCGTGCGTTGGAATTTAGTGCGGACAATACGCAATTAGCCTATATTCGCTTCGATGAAACGGAAGTTCCCTCCTATTCTTTCCCTTTATTTGCCGGAGAATTTCCCCGCCTGAATGAATTTGCCGACTATCCCGGAACCTATACTTACAAATACCCTAAGGCCGGGTATCCGAATGCAAAAGTGGAGGTACGCACGTTCGACATCAAATCGCGCGTAACCCGCACCATGAAGCTCCCTCTTGACGCAGACGGTTACATCCCCCGCATTCGTTTTACCCGCGATGCGAACAAGCTGGCCATCATGACATTGAACAGACATCAAAACCGGTTCGATCTTTACTTTGCCGATCCCCGTTCCACGGTGTGCAAGCTCGTATTGCGTGACGAATCGGCTTACTACATCAAAGAACAAGTGTTCGACAATATTCATTTCTATGCCGGTCATTTCAGTTTGCTCAGCGAACGCGACGGATACAGCCATCTCTATTGGTACGGCATGGGAGGCAATCTGGTAAAGAAAGTGACCGAAGGAAAATATGAAGTGAACAGCTTTCTTGGTTATGATGAAACCGAAGGATCTTTTTATTATGCCTCCAACGAACGCAGCCCGTTGGGTAAAGACATCTGGAAAGTAGACCGTAAGGGTAAAAAGACGCGTTTGTCTCAACGGGAAGGTACGCACAACCCCGTGTTCAGCTCTACGATGAAGTTCTACATGGATAAATACACAAGCCTCTCCACCCCGCTACTCGTTACCTTGAACGACAATACAGGCAAGCCGCTGAAAACGCTCATTGATAATGCAGAATTGTTGCAAACCTTGTCGCAATATGATGTTCCGCAAAAGGAGTTTTTCACATTCCGCACCACTGAGGGCATAGAACTCAATGGCTGGATGATGAAGCCCACGAATTTCGATCCCTCTCGGAAGTATCCTGTGCTGATGCACCAATATAGCGGCCCGGGGTCTCAACAAGTGCTCGACAAATGGGATATCAGTTGGGAAACGTACATGGCTTCTCAAGGCTATATCGCAGTCTGTGTCGACGGACGCGGAACAGGCGGTCGCGGAGAATCGTTCGAGAAGTGTACTTATCTGAAACTCGGCGTCAAAGAAGCACGCGATCAAGTGGAAACCGCATTGCACCTCGCTCAGTTGCCTTACGTGGACAAAGGACGTATCGGTATTTGGGGATGGAGTTATGGCGGCTACATTACCCTGATGAGCATGAGCGAGGGAACGCCCGTGTTCAAAGCCGGGGCAGCCGTTGCTGCTCCCACGGACTGGCGGTTTTACGACACGGTTTACACCGAACGCTTCATGCGCACTCCCAAAGAAAATGCGGAGGGATACAACGTTTCCTCCGCATTCGGCCGCGCCGAAAAGTTGCAGGGAGAATTGCTGCTGCTGCACGGTATGACGGACGATAACGTTCACTTCCAAAACTGTGCCGAATATGCCGAGAAACTCGTGCAACTGGGTAAACCTTTCGGGATGCAAGTATATACCAATCGCAACCACTTCATCTATGGAGGAAACTCCCGTCTTCACTTGTATTCCACTTTGACCCGCTTCTTCAAAAACAATCTGTAATGGCTGAAAGAGTACGTAAACCGGAATGGCTTAAAATAAACATTGGGATCAATGAACGATTCACTGCAACCAAACGCATTGTAGAATCGCATTGCTTGCACACCATTTGCAGCAGCGGACGTTGTCCCAATATGGGCGAGTGTTGGGGAAAAGGAACAGCTACCTTTATGATCGGCGGTAACATCTGTACCCGTAGTTGTAAGTTTTGCAATACGCAAACCGGTCGTCCCTTGGCACTCGATGCAGGAGAACCCATGCATGTGGCCGAATCGGTGAAGCTGATGAAACTGTCGCATGCCGTCGTCACTTCGGTGGACCGCGACGACTTACCCGATTTGGGAGCTTCGCATTGGGTGCACACCATTGAAGCGATCAAACGTTTGAATCCCTCCACTACTCTCGAAGTGCTTATTCCCGACTTTCAAGGAAAAATGGAATTGGTAGACCTTGTCATTGAGGCTCAACCTGACATTATTTCCCATAATATGGAAACCGTGCGCCGGATTACTCCCCTTGTCCGCAGTGCTGCCCGTTACGATACCAGCCTGAAAGTGATTGAGCGTGTTGCCCGAAGTTCGGCCAAAGCCAAGAGCGGCATCATGGTAGGATTGGGAGAGACGACGGAGGAAGTGGAGGAACTGATGGACGACCTTTTGGCAGTCGGCTGTGAAATCCTGACCATCGGACAATATCTGCAACCCACCCATCGGCATTACCCCGTTTCGGCATATATTACTCCTGAACAGTTCGCCGCATACAAGCAAACGGGATTGGCCAAAGGTTTCCGCATCGTGGAAAGTGCTCCTCTTGTGCGCTCCTCCTACCACGCCGAAAAACATATAGGCTGAAACAAAACGGGATATTTGTTCGTTTATAGACAAAAGACTACGCAACTAATCATTTATGCATCAAGAAAAAGCCCTGTCTTCTGTCTTTAATATGTCGTTGGGATTTATTCCCATTATGTTGGCAATGCTCCTTAGTCAGTGGATCAGGCATGATATCTCGACTTTTATGGCCACGGCTTCCGGAGTGGTAGGCATTGGTTTGCTCACCCGGCGCAGAATGGGGATGATTCCCAACTTCATTCTATATATCTCCACGGCTTCTCTATTCATGTTAACCATAGCCTTGGCATTGGATTCAAGGCTTGTTCCCGAAAAGGACTATTTGCTCACTTTGGAAATCTGTACAATTATTCCGTTGTTCGTTTTCCATCTTCACCGGAAGCGCATAATCGAATATTTCATTCATCAGAAGGAGAAGACCAATCCACTTTGCAGGCACTTTTTTGCGCAAGGGGCGGAAGCGTCGGCTGTGTCGGCGCGTATGGCCATCATTCTGAGCATCCTTCATTTTGTGGCGATGAGTCTGGCCATGATGACGCGCAACCCGTTGGATGGGACGCTCCATTTCCTTCTGCATAAGATAACTCCGTTTTCCGTATTTCTCTTGAGCATTCTGTTCAACCAAATTGCGATTTGCTACTTCAACCGTTTAATGTCCCGTCAAGTGTACGTGCCCGTGGTGAATGTCGATGGAGACGTTATCGGGAAAGTCCCCGCCGAGGAGATTTTCAATTCAAAGAAAAAATATATCAACCCTTTCATTCGCATCGCCATCCGCATGAAAGGACGGCTTTTTCTTTGCGCCCGTCCGATGGATACGGTTATTGATCAGGGAAAAACGGACGTGCCGATGGAAGGTTATCTTCTCTATGGCGAATCCTTGTCGGATGGAGTGGTCAGAATATTGCATCATACGTTGCCCGAAACGAAGATCAAACGAGTGAAGTTCAACTTCTCTTATCATTGCGAAAACCCTTTGGCCAAACGACTTATCTATTTGTTTAGTGTTGACGTGGACGACGATACCATGTTGAATTCCCTGAATCTCAATCAAGGGAAGCTGTGGGGTTTTAAGCAGATACAGGAAAACATAGGCAAGGGCTTTTTCAGCCATTGCTTTGAAGAAGAATTCAAGTACCTGAAGCAGGTTATCGATACAAGAGAAAAATACAAGGAATCTTAGACAGCTCCGGAATCTTTCCTTTCCATTCTTTTACCGTACGCGTCTGTATGAACTCATTTTCGCAAGTGATGTTGGCTGCAATGCATAGTTTGGTTTGCGGACGGCAATGTTGCAAAATGTCGTTTATCAGCTTATTGTTGCGGTAAGGCGTTTCAATAAAAAGCTGTGTCTGATCGTCGTTATATATGCGTTGCTCCAGCGACTTCAGCCGTTTGAGGCGTTCGGCGGGTTCAATAGGCAGATAGCCGTGGAAAGAGAAGCTCTGTCCGTTGAATCCCGAAGCCATGACGGACAAAATGATGGAGGAAGGTCCTACCAATGGAACCACCTTAAACCGTTTACGCTGGGCCATCGCAACGACATCTGCTCCGGGATCGGCAATGGCAGGGCAACCGGCTTCGGATATTATGCCCATGGAATGGCCTTGTTTCAAAGGAAGCAAGTAATCGGCCATGGATTCGGGAGAAGTATGCTTGTTGAGCGGGTAAAATGTGAGTTGGTCTATATCTATTTGGGAATCTACTTTTTTCAGGAAGCGTCGCGCCGTCCTGATGTCTTCCACGATAAAATGGCGAATGCCTCGTATGATATGGCTGTTATATACAGGAAGTACCTGTTCGATCGGGGTTTCTCCCAAAGTCACGGGAATCAAATAAAGAGCGGCTTCCACTTCTGTTCGGGTCGGTTTAGCAATAAACAACGATCATTTTCTTTCGTATCCGGATTCTTGCAGCAGAGTGTAATAGTCGGTAAACTCCAATAACTCTTTTATGGTCATGTCTTTATGACGCTTCATGTATGAGGATACAATACGCATGCCCAGCCATATTCCGAGGAAAGGAGGAGCTTGTTCGCCCAACATTTCCACCGAACGGGCAGATCGCATATACTGGCGAATGATCATAGGATCGCGTGCGCGCAAATGTTCGCTTTGGCAAATGTATTCCCAAAGTTCTTTTTCATGTGTCTTGCACCAATGGTTTTCTTCTGCGGAATATCCCATGGTCTGGCCGCCGTCTTTATAATCCAACAGTTGCTGTACGACGTAGTGAATTTTACCGTAATGAATCATCAATTTTTGCAGGCAAAGCGATTCGGAATAATTCATTTCGTAACGGCTTAGCAGATAAAACACAAAGCAATCGGGAACGATGCGATCCGTATTCATCGAACGGCACTGATAGTCGTAGTAAAAACGCTTGTATAACGGGTAATCTTCGCCCATGTATTTGTCCAGGCTGATGCCCAATAGCGTATCGACCACAATGATGGATTCGTTAAATGCGGATATTTGCGCATAAATAAACGGAATCTTCGTGTCGGGAACTTCTTTCTTTAATTTTTGGAAGCCTTTTTCCAAGTCTTTTTCCACTTCATCCAGATTCGGGAATTTGGCTTCTACGTCGTTGGTCAGCCGAACCAGCGTGGTGTCTGAGTAAAAATGCTGTAAACGTTGCAATATGGTATCATCCTCTACCCTGCCGATATTGAGAATGTCTTCTATCAGTATCTTGGTAGGTTGCGGATAGTCCATCATCAGTTTGCGCAAAGCGGAAAAACTGTTGGAGCGAACGTATTCGCCCAACAGTTTATCGTATCTCAAAATCGAAATCTCTCCTTCTTTCTTTTCCACACTATGCCGCGTGTTCCATCCGCATGCGGCGAACAGAACGGCAACAAGGCTGAGAAAGAACGGAGCGATTCGTTTTTTCATGACAAGACCGATTATCCGTAAATGATGTTACCTTGTTCGTCTTTATACTCGTCGAGACCTTTCTCGTAGGTAGCCATGGCGCGCAAACTCATGCCCACGCTGGAGAAGCCTCCGTCGTGATATAGATTTTGCATGGTTACTTTGCGGGTCAGATCGGAAAACATCACGATGCAATAATCGGCACATTCTTCTGCCGATGCATTGCCCAAGGGAGACATCCGGTTGGCAAAATCGTAGAGTTTGTCCATACCCTTCACTCCCGATCCCGCCGTGGTAAAGGTGGGAGATTGTGAAATCGTGTTGATGCGCACATTGTGTTCGCGACCGTAGATGTATCCGAAACTGCGAGCGATGGACTCCAAGAGTGCCTTTGCATCGGCCATGTCATTGTAGCCGTAGAACGTACGCTGTGCGGCCACGTAACTCAATGCGACAATGGAACCGTAGTCGGCGATGGCGTTCAGCTTTTTAGCCGCCTGAATCATTTTGTGGAAGGATACGGCGGAAATGTCCAACGTTTTCTCCAGCATTCCATAATCGAGATCGTCATAGGTACGCTTTTTGCGAACATTCGGCGACATGCCGATAGAGTGTAGCACAAAATCAATCTGTCCGCCCAAAATGTTCATGGAAGAGCGAAAAACTTCGGACAGTTCTTCCACATTAGTGGCATCGGCGCCAATGACTTCGCAGTTCAACTTTTCGGCCAGAGCGTTGACTTCGCCCATGCGAATGGCCATCGGAGTATTGGATAATGTTATGATTGCACCTTCTTCTACGGCACGTTCGGCAACCTTCCATGCAATGGATTGGTCGTTCAAAGCACCAAAAATAATACCTCTTTTTCCTTTCAATAAACTGTAACCCATATTCTTTTTTCATTAAAGTTTATGCAAAGGTAGACATTTTCTGCATAAAACCGCAAAAAGTGTGCAAAGATTACAAAACTGATGTTTCGGGACAGTGCTGAACATTATGTCGATTCGGGTCAATTTTCGAGGCCTGCTCTTTTTCCGGAGATGTAGACTCACGAATAATTATATGTGTACGAAGGGGCCTATTCCTCTCGACACCAAAAGCGTGATCGATGCGATAAATGCTTCTCGGAGATTGCGGATGCGATTAACCTTGGTCGGGAATGAGTGAATCGGTCAAAAAAAACACCTAAATCAACAAATTATACACCGCTTTCAATGGGCTGTAAAGTACCTTTGCCCCAAGAAACGGATTGTGGCTTTGCCCGATCTGCGAATATTACATAACCCTATAACGAATACTTCATGAATCTACTGACCAAAAAACTATTCTTGTCATTCATCGGCTGTTCTTCATTGGCGGCAGCTTATTCACAAAACGAGCTTTCCATCGGCGAAGAGCTTTATCGCGATTTGCCTTTTGAGATGCCCGTTGTGAAACAGCCTTCGTTTCCCGATTATAAGGTGAACATTCTCGACTTCGGAGCCAAAGGCGATGGCGTCACATTGAATACGGAAGCCATTAACAAAGCCATTGAAGTTGTTCACCAACGTGGCGGCGGACATGTGATCATCCCCAAAGGCTTTTGGTTGACGGGGCCGATTGTGCTGCAAAGCAATGTCAATCTTTATACGGAGCCCAACGCTTTAGTGCTGTTCACGTCTGATTTCAAGGCTTACCCCATCATCCCCACTTCGTTTGAAGGGTTGGAGACCCGCCGCTGTCAGTCGCCCATTTCCGCACGCAATGCGGAGAATATAGCCATTAGCGGTTTCGGTGTTTTCGATGGAAGCGGCGACAGTTGGCGTCCGGTTAAAAAAGAGAAGATGACC
>JBHAEN010000137.1:0-22069 GCA_041855645.1 Bacteroides sp.
GCTGTATCGTCCGAAAGAGCTTTTCTCTTCCGCCGTGCCAAGCGCAACGTTCGTCACGTTCTGAAGCCAAGCCTGTCGGGGATAGATGAACGTTTCTTCGGGAAAGAGTGCTCCAGTCGTCGTTCTGAAGGTATCCAAGGCGTGTATCGTTGTCAGCCGACTGTCGTACATAAGTGTTTGACGGCCAAACGCAAGATCTATCTCGCCTTGCTCCGTCCGTATCCGAAGTATTCCCCGCGCGGAATCGAACGAACAGGCATCCACGCGAATGGACGGAGTTTCGCCGGCCGAAAGCGGAAGAATCAACAGAAGAATAACAGAAAACAGAGAAAGTCTTTTTCTCATTTCAGTGTATGTTTTTGATAGAATGATTTTACTACGACAAAAGTAAGTCTTGCTTCAGAAGTGTTGCGGGCAACGCACGGAAATCAATGTAAACGTTTCCAATGGCGAGTTCCGGCGTTCTCATGAAAGGTATGCGTAGGGCCTTTCGATGTAAACCGTTCACTTCGCTCCGGTAACGGGAACAGGAGACATGGTGAAGTTCAATTCCGCTCCTTGTATCAGTTCTTCGTAGCTGATACGGTAGTCGTCGTGTACCCTGCCATTCAGTTCCACTTTCGACACATAGGGAGTTCCGGCTGTATTGCCCCTCGCCGTTATCCGGACGACTTTTCCGTTCGGTAACGCCATACTGACCGCCGGGAACAGAGGACTTCCCAAGACATAGCGATTGTCTATCGGACACACGGGATAGAAGCCCATCGCCGAGAAGACATACCACGACGACATTTGTCCGTTATCCTCATCGCCGCAGTAGCCGTCGGGTACGGGAAGATACAGTGTGTTCATGATGTGGCGCACGTAATGCTGGGTTTTCCAAGGGAGGAAAGGAGCATACATATATACCATGTGGTGCATCGGTTCGTTCAGATGTGCATATTGTCCCATGTCCACTCCTTGCATTTCACGGGCCAAGTGAATGATTCCCCGTTTATAATAAGACATGTCGAATATCGGAGGAAGAGAAAATACGGAATCCATCTTTTCCAGGAATCGGGTTTCCGAACCATAGAGGTTTTTCAAGCCTTCGATGTCGTGCGGAACAAACCATGTGTATTGCCAGCTGTTTCCTTCAGTGAAGTGCTCGCCCCACTTAAACGGATTGAAATCTTTGAGAAACTTTCCGTTTCGGCATCTGGGCCTCATCAACCCCACCGAAGAATCGAACAGATGACGATAGTTCTTGCTGCGGCGACGGAAGACGTCTACCTCATGCTTAGGTCTGTTCAGAGCCTTGCCGAGTAAGTAAATGCAATAATCGTCATAGGCATACTCCAGCGTTCGCGATACGTTCTGATTGATGCCCGCATCACAGGGGATATACCCCAGATCGTTATATTCCTGCGCTCCCAAACGTCCTATCGAACTCAAGGGTCCCGCCTGCACAGTGTTTTTTATGATAGCCTCATAAAGTAGGTCAATGTTGTATCCGCGAATACCTTTCAAATAGGCATCGGCAATGATGGAAGCCGAATGTGAACCGATCATGCAGTCTCGGTGCCCTGGACTAAACCATTCGGGCAGCCAGCCGCTTTCCCGGTAGATGTTCTCCAAGCTCTGCAACACTTCGGACACAATGTCCGGATAAAGCAAATTCATGAATGGGAACTGCGAACGAAACGTATCCCAGAAACCGTTGTCAGCATAAAGGTAACCGGGTAGTACCTGCCCCGTATAAGGACTGTAATGAATAATGTCGCCGACCGCGTTTCTCTCATAAAACTTACGTGGAAAAATCAACATCCGGTAAAAGCAGGTATAAAACGTGGAAAGCTGTTCATGTGTTCCGCCTTCAACAGTAATCTTCCCCAATTCGCGATTCCAAATGTCACGCGATCGATTCGTGAGTTCATCGAAATTCAAACCCTCTGTTTCTTGCAAATTAAGCAGAGCCTGTTCGAAGCTGATGTAAGAAGAAGCCACTCTGTACGTGAGGGGTACACCGTGAAGGCGTCCGAAGCCCAACACTGCTCCCACTCTGTCGGCCTGCATTTCGGACTCCCGGCTTACGGTGCTGTCGTTGTACCATACGAAATGTTCGGTAAAAGGACGGTCGAACACCATGACGAAATAGTTTTTGAAACCGCGGGAAACACCTGCCGTATAGTTGGAGTTATAGCCAACGACCATATTTTTTTCAGGAATGACTCGCACATACGCCCCGCACTTATAAGCGTCAATGACCATAAAAGAACTGTCGGACGGATGATATTTTACCCGGAAAGCCGCCGCACGTTCGGTAGCCGTCATTTCAAAACGAGCATGATGATCAGCCAGATATACGGAATAATAATGAGGCTTGGCCACTTCTTTCTTATGAGAGTACCAGCTCCGGCGCCTTTGCTCCGTAAAACGGTCGCGGTTTGCTATGGGCATCATCGAGAATTGGCTGTAATCGTTAATCCACAGACTGGCTTGATGTGTTTGCTTGAAACCATAGAGGTAATTCGTCTGATAGGTGTACAAAAAGCCGTCGCCCATCTTGCCCGTATGCGGAGCCCAATTATGCATGCCGAAAGGAACGCAGACGGTGGGATAGGTATTCCCATTGGACAATTCGAGCGAAGAGAGAGAACCCATCAACGGATTCACGTAATCTACAGGACCGGAAGCTGCCTGCAACGGTCTTACGCACAGCAGTGAGAAAGCTGCATAAAGGAGATATTTATTCATGAGTTCAGGTGATTATTGAATGAACAATCCGAACAGAGACACGGGAATGCCGGGTGTGGAATTGCTTAATTCCAGCATCAACGTTTCGGTTTCCACGGGTTCCGGCAGTGAGATGACAATCCGCGTGCGGTAGTTCTGCGTCACTTCCGCAAGCAAGCGGTCATCTGCTCCGTACACTTTCACAGCATCAACGCAGAAAGGCATTTTGTCGTCGCAGTGTCCCCATTGGACAGACTCCATGGGATGATCGAAATCCGTGTCGCAGAAAAGCGTGATTTCGCGGACAATCGCTTTCCAACTCCATGTCAAAATCAAGCGAGGATGTTCGTCCGAAGGCGATGCCACCCATGCATGAGGGCTCTCCACGGGGCGATTGACCCATCCGTAGAGATTTTCCTTCCCGAACAAATCAATCGGAGGAGATATCTTCATCGCGATGTTCTGCCCATCGGGACGCCTTTCGGGACACCAGAATTCAAACTCCTCGATACCGATGTGGGGAGGAGGAATCTGCCTCCCCCAATTCGAGACGGCTGGCATCACTTTGTTGAACACACTCAACAATCCCGACATCCTGAAAGGAGAAAAGCGCAGTTTCAAATCTTCGTTCTTCAAAAAACAAACAAAAGCATAACAATCATGAGGTATGGCCACCGAGAAAGAAAAATCGATGAAGGTTTTCCCCTGTTTCACTTCACGGCAAACGGTTTCCAGAATGACGTCAGGCGTGTGGTTGAAGTATTTGGAGGAGATGCGCAATTCTGCCGTCAGCATCGTTTCCCGACCGGCTACGACCTCCACGCACACCGCAAGCTTCGTGTTCTTGCGCACAGGAATCATCTGAGCGGAAGAGTGTTCCAACTTCCTCATGAAACCACCGGAAAAAGGAATCTCCTCCAACTGCAATTCCGAGCTGACAGCGAGAGACGCGGCACTATGCAACATGTTTTCCATCACCGGCAATTCTAATCCGGGGATATAATTGCCCGCACGAATAAGCTCGGCTTGCAACAGACGCACATTGTCAGGATGTATCCAATAAGCCGGCGAGCAGTGATGCAACAAACACAGTGCCGCAGCCGTGCCCACCACCTCACCTCCCGCTCCGCAAGTGGCCATCACCCTGCTCGAAGCGAAAGCCACATGAGTGGCGCTGATGGTACGACCTGCCACAAACAGGTTGTTGACGCCAAGAGGTACGTAACAACGGTAAGGAATCTGATAGACACCTTTGGAATGCCATTGGCTGCAAGCCGGATGCGAGCTGAAAACTCCGTCGGCAGGATGCACGTCGATCGACCATCCGCCAAACGTCACAGCGTCATAATGGAAACGCTGCTCGACAATATCCTTCTGACTCAACATATAAGACCCCACAAATCTCCTGCTTTCCCTTTTGCCGGGAATCGTGCCCACCCACTCCAGCGTCAGGTGTTCCGCTTCCGGAAATTTTCCAGAATTCTTGATATAATCCCAAATACCATAAGCAACCGACCAAAGTTTGTGTTTTATTTCTTCTGTGTCGTTGATCCCGTTCAGTCTTCCGCCATATTCTATCCACCAGTATTTACAACCCATCGAAGCGGGGTCGAAATAGTTAGGGTTTTGAATGCGATGAATCTCTCGCTCCACAGTTTCCCTCTTACAGGCAAAATCGGGGGCGACGAATTTCACCGGCTTATCGGCTTTCTTCGTGTAAAAGAACAAGGTATGTCCGAGGCGTTCGCCGAACTCTTCTTTATCGGGCGCAAAGGCTTCATCAAATTCTTCGGCATCCTCGGCCCCTATCCGGTAAGGCGCACCCGCCAAGTAGCCGATGAGCCCGTCGCCCGAGGAGTCGCAGAACAAACGTCCCGATATTTCATACTCCGTTTCATTCTGCGGATTATACGCCGTTACTGTTGCAATGGTGTGCGTGTCTTTCTTTTGCAGGGTATAGACAATCGTGTTGAGATACAAGTCTATATTCTTTTCGGCCAATACCTTATCGATTAAGATGGTGTCGAAGATTACAGGATTTCCTTCCTTATTCTTGTACACGTTTTCGACCATTATTTCATCAACCACTCCACCTTCTCTTGCCCAACGATTATTATTGCCCATGTGCGAAGTGGCTCCAAGCATCCAAACCCGTATTTCGCTCGAAGCATTCCCGCCGAGCACCGGCCTGTCTTGGATAAGAGCCACGGAAAGTTGCCGCCGAGCTGCAGCAATGGCTGCGCATACACCGGCCATACCACCGCCCACTACAACCAGATCATACGTTTTCTCCACTCTTTTCGTTGATCTGTTATTCGAAAAATCTTCTATTATCATTATTTTTTATTTTGTGTTTTCGACGATCGAAGCAGAAACAGCCCTAAGCAGAAAAGCAGTGTTGCTACCGGAAGGATAGCGTATTTCCCCGAGGAAGCCAATAGGCCGATAACACCGATAATAGCCCCCGTAGCCATTATGGCATAGCCTATAATAGCCAAACTGAAATTATTCTCCCGAACCTTTTCTTGTAAGGATTCCCTTTGCTGCGGAACAGCAGATGCCTGTACATTCTCTTCGGGAAAAAGAGCGGGGGTGTATCGCTCCGCACTATGTAGAATGAGATATATTTCGGTCAGTATCAACAACGCCACCGGTAACATCACGCCAAGAATCATTTCTTCCGTCCGATTCAGCGCAATGCCCCAATGGGGAGTGACGAACTTGAACAGAATGTTCACCAACAGAGAAGTGAAAGTGACGAATAGCGTGGTTCGTGCATTCTGGCGTTTAGAGAACAATGTCCACACAATCGGTAAATAGAGAGGAACTCCCGTCAAGGCTCCGATACTGATGACCACATTGACAATGCCTCCCATGGAAGGTATGAGCAAAGCCACCACAATAGCCAAAAGGCCGAAAACGATCGTGGATATACGCGCCGTGCGGATCAACTGTTTCTGAGTCTTCGAGGGAAAGAGTTTGTGATAGATGTCGTGCGTGAACACAGCCGAAGAGATATTGATGGCCGAATTCAACGAACTTGCCGTGGCAAAAACCATTCCTCCCAGCATCATCCCCAGCATGCCCACCGGCAAGGCTGCTTTGCACATCATCAGGTAGGCGCCTTCGCTTTCCAAAGTGGTCAGAGAGGGATCGTACACCCTATACACCATAGGTGGAAGCATCCACAAGACAGGGCTGATTAGGTAGAGCCAACCGAACATTCGGCCTACTTTACGGGCATCTCGCGGAGTTTCCACGCTGGTATATCGCTGCACATAAGCCCAATTCCCGCTAAGGAATATGAAATTATAGAAACCGAAAGCAAGAATGAATCCCAAAGTATATTCTCCGCTCGTCAGTTCGTAGAAATGTTCCGGAACCCGGTCGAGAAAATGTTGTACGCCACCCACCCGGCTGAAGGACAAAGGCAATAGGATGATAATGGCACTGACCAGAATGATGAATTGGAGTACGTCAGTAACAATAACCGCCCAAAGTCCGCCCACAGAAACGTAGATCACGCTGATCAGACCGAGTATCAGAATGCAAGAATAAAGGTCGAATCCCGTGGCCACACTCACAATCTTGGCCACGGGATATAGAAAAGCCCCTGTGGTAAACAATGATATAAACAGAAACACTAAGGTATAAATACGCTTCACGCGCTTACCCAAGCGATGGGTTATAAACTCCGCGGCCGTGAACGCGTTCGTTTTTCTCCATCTGGCAGCTATAAAAAGCCCCACCAGAAAGCCTGCCAAAGACATTGTCCACTGTATGCTCAGCGACACCACGCCTTCGGTATAAGCGATAGAGCCCCATACCACAAAAGTTCCTGCCGAGAAGAATCCCATAAAAAGCGACAAAGAACTCATCCACCAAGGCACGGCTCCACCGGCCGCGAAGAATGATTTTATATCTTTTCCTCCGGATTTGGCAAAAGCCAGTCCCGTGATAAACACCAAAAGAATAAATACGATAAGCGAAACAAAGTCGAAATAATGCATAAAATAAGTGTTCGGTATTAAATGTTTGCGCAAGGTTTATCCGGATACAAAATTATTCGCCTTTTGCGCGACAAGCAAACTCAAAGAAACGAAAGACCGAAAACGTTTTCGGCCGGTTGCAAAGCGGCCTTTCATCACAAAAAAAGCCCGGCCACAAAAACATGCGGCCGGGCTTGACACCTATTTATTAATCACATAAAGCAATGGTTTATTTCTTGTCCGGTTTCGGAAGGAGCACCTTGCGCGAGAGTTTGAACTTACCCGTCTTCGGGTCGATGTCCAAAAGTTTCACCTCTATGTCATCGCCTTCCTTAATGCCGGCTTCTTCAACCGTTTCCAGGCGTTTCCAGTCGATTTCCGAAATATGGAGCAAACCGTCCTTGCCGGGCAGGAATTCCACAAATGCGCCATAAGGCATCACCGAGCGTACTTTTCCTTTGTACACTTCGCCCACTTCGGGCACGGCGACGATGGCTTTAATCATGCGCATGGCACCGTCGATGCTCTGCTTGTTCGTGCCGGCTATTTCGATGCGACCCACACCGTCGATTTCTTCGATGGTGATGGTGGCACCCGTTTCTTCCTGCATGCCTTGAATGATTTTTCCGCCCGGGCCGATAACCGCACCGATGAATTCCTTCGGAATGGTCATGGTTTCGATGCGCGGTGCATGCGGCTTGAGGTCTTCGCGCGGTTGGGCAATGGTATCGGTTATCTTTCCGAGAATGTGCAAGCGTCCTTCACGAGCCTGATTCAAGGCGCGTTCGAGGATGTCGTACGATAATCCGTCGACCTTGATGTCCATCTGCGTGGCGGTGATACCGTCTTTCGTGCCGGTTACCTTGAAGTCCATGTCGCCCAAGTGATCTTCGTCGCCAAGGATGTCGGAAAGCACGGCAAACTTTTCTTCGCCGGCATTTTTGATCAACCCCATCGCGATGCCCGAAACAGGCTTGGCAATGTTTACACCGGCATCCATCAACGACAATGTTCCGGCGCATACGGTAGCCATGGAAGACGAACCGTTGGATTCGAGAATGTCGGATACGATGCGAATCACGTAAGGATAGTTTGCGGGGATCTGTCCTTTCAGCGCGCGCCAAGCCAAGTGTCCGTGTCCGATTTCGCGACGGCCCACACCGCGTTGCGCTTTCGCCTCGCCCGTAGAGAACGGGGGGAAGTTATAGTGCAGCAGGAAACGTTCCTTGCCGTGTACCAACACATCGTCGACAATCTTTTCGTCGAGCTTCGTTCCCAGCGTGACGGAAGTCAGCGACTGAGTTTCGCCGCGCGTGAACACCGACGAACCGTGAGGTCCGGGCAGATAGTCCACCTCGCACCAGATGGGGCGGATTTCCGTCGTCGTCCGTCCGTCCAGACGCTTGCCTTCGTCGAGGATGCAGCGGCGCATGGCTTCTTTCTCCACGTCGTGGTAGTAGCGGTCGATGAGTGCGCCCTTTTCGGCCAATTCTTCTTCACTGAATCCGGCCTTATATTCGTCGCGGATGGCGGTGAAAGCGTCATGACGCTCGTGCTTGTTGTTGTTTCCCGAAGCGGCCACGGCATATACTTTTTCGTAGCAAGCCTCGCGAACGGCCTTGCGCAGGTCTTCGTCGTTCACTTCGTGACAGTATTCGCGCTTCACGGTTTTGCCCACGGCCTCGGTGAGTTCCATCTGCGCCTTGCAATGCACCTTGATGGCTTCGTGAGCCACTTTCATGGCTTCGAGCAGTTCGGCTTCGGAAACTTCCTTCATCTCGCCTTCCACCATCATGATGTTTTCGTAAGTGGCGGCCACCATGATGTCCATGTCAGCCTGCTCCAGTTGCTCGAAAGTGGGGTTGATGACGTATTGTCCGCCGATGCGTGCCACGCGCACTTCCGAGATGGGACCGTTGAACGGGATGTCCGACACGGCAAGCGCAGCCGAAGCGGCCAGACCGGCCAGAGCGTCGGGCATATCGACACCGTCGGCCGAAAAAAGAATGATGTTTACATATACTTCTGCGTGGAAATTATCGGGGAAGAGGGGACGGAGGGCGCGGTCGACGAGGCGGCAGGTCAGGATTTCGTAATCCGAAGCGCGTCCTTCTCTGCGGGTGAATCCTCCGGGGAATCGCCCGAACGCCGCGAATTTTTCCTTATACTCCACCTGCAAAGGCATGAAATCTGTTCCGGGAACTGCATCTTTAGCGGCACAAACAGTGGCCAACAGCATGGTGTTTCCCATGCGCAGCATCACAGAACCGTCTGCCTGTTTTGCCAACTTTCCCGTTTCGAGCGTGATGGTTCTGCCATCGGGCAGCTCGATTGTCTTAACGATTGGGTTAATCATAAAATTGTTTTTATCTATACTTTTCTTCAAAAATTCCCGCAAAGATACATATTTATTCTTTTAAGCTAATGTAAATGAGCCAAAAACTTATCTTTTGCCTCTCCCCGCATCAAGCACGAGGCCTTATTTCAAGACGAGTTCGACGTAAAAATCAGTCGTTTTCCGTGCATCGACCACCCTTCTCCGACGAAGAACATAAGACCTTCGCACGCATAAAATTATTCGTTTGCCTGCACCCAAACGAAAAAACGAGTGCACGCCGACGAAAAAGCGGGTGCAGACCAACGAAAAGGAAGGTGCAGGCCAACGATCGACTTTATGCGGCCAAAGGAAGTAAGCCGCGAACAGGAACAAGGTAACGGATGAAAAGACGCAAAGTCCCGGCTTTGACGAGCGATTTTCTTTTTGACGGAGGAGAAAAACTTCTTTGACAGACAGCATGCAGAGAAAGGCCGTTTTCGCCCCATGCAAAGCACATTCCCTTTCGCCTTGTGCCAAAAAAGCAGATTTTAAAAGAGGATAACGGGTTACAATATTCCTGAAAAGGCGTATCTTTGCCGGACAAACTTTACTTAACACACAAAAACACACTTCGATATGAAAAAAATAACGATGGCGGCACTGGCCGCGCTGATCATTGCCGCCTGCAAGTCGGAACCGGGATTTCAGGTAAAAGGCAACATCTCCGACGCAGCCGGAAAGACGCTCTTCTTCGAAGCCGCGGGCTTGGAAGGAATCGTTCCGCTCGACTCGCTGAAATTGAAAGGCGACGGCACGTACAGTTTCAAACATCCGCGTCCCGAATCGCCGGAATTCTTCCGCCTGCGAATAGAAGACCGGGTGATCAATTTCTCCATCGACTCCGTCGAGACGGTCAAAATCGACGCGCCGTACAACAATTTTACGACAGATTACACCGTGGAAGGGTCGGACAACAGCGTCCGCATCAAGGAACTCACCCTGAAACAGGCCGGACTTCAGCAATCCATAAACGCTTTGTCGCAAGCCCTGCAAGCCAACCGAATCGCCTACGGACAGTTTGAAGACAGCCTCGCCGCGTTGATGACCGCCTACAAGGAAGAAGTGAAGAAGAACTACATCTTTGCCGCTCCCAACACGGCCTCATCTTATTTCGCACTGTTTCAGAAACTCAACGGCTACCTCATCTTCGACCCGCTCAACAACAAAGACGACGTGAAATGCTTCGCCGCCGTGGCCACCAGCCTGGACAATAATTATCCGCATGCCAACCGCACGAAGAACCTCTACAACATTGTCATCCGGGGCATGAAAAACACCCGTCAACCGCAAGCCCCCATACTGGACATACCGCAGGAAAAAATCGTGGAAACGGGGCTCATCGACATTGCCCTGCGCGACGTGAAGGGAAACACACGCAAGCTGACCGACCTGAAAGGGAAAGTGGTTCTGCTCGACTTCACCGTGTTCCAATCGCCCGCCGGAGCACCGCACAACCTCCTTCTGCGCGACCTTTACAACGAATACGCCTCACAAGGTCTGGAGATTTTTCAGGTTTCTCTCGATGCCGACGAACACTTCTGGAAGACATCGGCCGCCAATTTGCCTTGGATTTGCGTGCGCGACGGCAACGGCATCTATTCCTCTCATGCGGCAGTCTACAATGTGCGTCAAATACCGTCATTCTTCCTCATCAGCCGCAACAACGAACTGAAGTTGCGAGGCGATGACGTTAAGGATGTCGCCGCCGCCATACGCTCTCTGCTTTAGGCATATACGCGAGGCTTTTCATAAAACATGTTACATAGCATCCTTTTTTACTTGCCTCGTCACACATAAAGCACTATCTTTGCCAAGAATTACGAAGGAAGAGGGTTCCAACATGCTCCATGTTGGAATTCTTTTTTGTTTATATTGACCTAAAAACAACAAAAGGAGGAAAATATCATGGCTTATATGTCAGAAGAAGGCTACAAAAAGCTTTTGGCCGAACTCAAAGAACTGGAAACGGTGGAGCGTCCCAAAATCTCAGCAGCAATCGCAGAAGCCAGAGACAAAGGCGATTTATCGGAAAATGCGGAATACGATGCCGCCAAGGAAGCGCAAGGCATGCTCGAAATGCGTATCAACAAATTGAAAGCAGTGATTGCCGATGCCAAGATCATCGACGAGTCCAAGATAAAAACAGACTCCGTACAGATTCTGAACAAGGTGGAGCTGAAAAACGTGAAGAACGGCATGAAAATGAGCTACACCATCGTTTCCGAAAGCGAAGCCAACCTGAAAGAAGGCAAGATTTCCGTCAACACACCCATTGCTCAAGGCCTCTTGGGCAAGAAAGTGGGCGAAGTGGCCGAAATCACCGTGCCGCAAGGAAAAATCGCTTTAGAGATTATCAGTATTTCCATTTAATGCGCGAAGGCGAGCCCCGTCAAGAGGTTTGCCTTCTTTTTACATATCCCTGACAACAACGATTATGGCAAGCATCTTCAGCAGAATCATCTCGGGAGAAATTCCCTGTTACAAAGTGGCCGAAAACGAGCGTTTCTTTGCCTTTCTCGACATCAATCCTTTGGCCAAAGGACACACCCTTGTTGTCCCGAAACAAGAAGTGGACTATATTTACGACTTGGCCGACGAAGACCTTGCGGCCATGCACGTCTTCGCCAAGCGAATCGCTCTCGCCATCGGCCGGGCCTTTCCCTGCCGGAAAGTGGGGCAAGCCGTCATCGGGCTCGAAGTCCCTCACGCTCACATTCACCTCATCCCCATGCAGCAAGAATCGGACATGCTGTTCTCCAATCCCAAGCTAAAACTCTCGGACGAAGAATTCCGGGCTGCGGCCGAAGCCATCCGCTCGGTCTTGCCGGATGTGAGGTAGAGAGTGGCACAAGAGTTCTCTTTCATTCTATCGAAATGAAATGAAGCCTAAAGATTTTTCCAATCTTTAGGCTTCACTTTTTTTCGTTCGGCAACCTCAAACGATTGCAGACAACTCAAATGAGAAATAAGTACGTAAGGATATTATTATAATAAGGCTATCGCTCCGTGGGACCGAAAACGGGAAATTCTTTAAGCAGTACCTGTTCAATCACTTTGGGGAAGTGAGAATACTCCAGACCATGAACTTTCTCGGCTACGGATTCGGGCGTATCGTCCGGAGTCACGGCACACGTCGCTTGAAAAATTATTGCTCCCTCATCATACTGTTCATTCACATAATGAACGGTAATGCCCGTCTGTCGTTCACCGGCTGCAACCACTGCTTCGTGAACATGATTTCCATACATGCCTTTCCCACCATATTTCGGCAAGAGAGAAGGATGAATATTGATGATTCGGCAGGGATAACGTTGCAAAAGCAAATCGGGAACACGCCGGAGAAAACCGGCCAACACAATGAAATCAACATTATACTCGGAAAGAACAACCGCCACTTCTTCTCCGGTCTTCCAAACCTCACGAAGAATATGGCGGCAAGGGATATCATGATTCCGCGCACGAGTCAACACATAAGCGTCACTTCTGTCGGACAAAATCAAAACAACCTGAAAACGACTGTCATGCTCAAAAAAACGAATAATATTCTCGGCATTTGTACCCGAACCGGAAGCGAAAATTGCGATTCTTTTCTTCATAAAAGCAGGATTTGGTGCACAAAATCGTGAAAAATGTGCAATATTTGCGATTTATTTAGTCAAATATTTGCGGAGAACAATAAATATTCATTCCTTTGCAGCGCAAAAATAAACAAAGAAAACGAATTATTAACTAAAAACTTAAAGTTATGTCTGAAATTGCATCAAGAGTAAAAACGATTATCGTTGATAAATTGGGGGTTGAAGAATCAGAAGTGACAAACGAAGCAAGCTTCACCAACGACCTCGGAGCAGATTCTCTTGACACAGTAGAACTCATCATGGAGTTTGAAAAAGAATTCGGTATCTCTATCCCTGACGACCAAGCTGAAAAAATTGGTACCGTAGGCGACGCTATCTCTTATATCGAAGCTAACGCGAAGTAAATCCATCCCGGTTTCATATTTATGGAATTAAAAAGAGTGGTAGTAACAGGTCTTGGTGCTGTTACTCCGATAGGCAACGGCGTGCCCAACTTTTGGGAAAACCTTGTCAACGGAGTTAGCGGAGCAGGACCTATTACTCGTTTTGACACTTCGCTATTCAAAACCCAATTCGCTTGCGAAGTGAAAGACTTCGATGCGACGCAATACATCGACCGCAAAGAAGCCCGTAAGATGGACTTGTATGCGCAGTATGCCATTGCGGTAGCCAAAGAAGCCATAGAAGATTCGGGATTAGACGTAGAAAACGAAGACCGCACAAGAATTGGAGTCGTGTTTGGAGCCGGAATCGGCGGAATTCACACGTTTGAAGAGGAAGTAGGCAACTACTATACCCACATCGAACAAGGGCCCAAATTCAATCCGTTCTTCATCCCCAAGATGATTTCGGATATCGCAGCCGGCCAGATTTCCATCATGTACGGTTTCCACGGCCCCAACTATTCCACGTGTTCGGCCTGTGCCACTTCGACCAACGCCATTGCCGATGCTTTCAACCTCATTCGCCTGGGTAAAGCCAATGTCATTGTTTCCGGAGGATCGGAAGCAGCGATTTTTCCGGCCGGTGTCGGAGGTTTCAATGCCATGCACGCCCTCTCTACCCGCAATGACGACCCGGCCAAGGCTTCACGCCCGTTCAGTGCCTCGCGCGACGGTTTCGTGATGGGCGAAGGCGGCGGTTGCCTCATCCTCGAAGAGCTGGAACATGCAAAGGCACGCGGTGCGAAAATCTATGCCGAAGTAGCCGGCGTAGGCATGTCGGCCGATGCGCACCATCTCACGGCCTCCCATCCCGACGGTTTGGGAGCGCGACTGGTGATGCTTAATGCTCTTGAAGATGCCCAACTCGACCCGTCTGCCGTTGACTACATCAACGTGCACGGCACGTCGACTCCTGTAGGTGACATCTCGGAAGCCAAAGCCATCAAGGAAGTATTCGGCGACCATGCGTATGAACTGAACATCAGTTCCACGAAGTCCATGACGGGACACTTGCTGGGTGCTGCCGGTGCGGTAGAAGCCATTGCAAGCATCCTTGCCATCAAGCACGGCGTAGTTCCTCCGACAATCAACCACGAAGAAGGTGACAACGACGAGAACATCGACTACAAACTCAACTTTACGTTCAACAAAGCACAGCAACGTGAAGTAAACGTAGCGCTGTCCAACACTTTCGGATTCGGCGGTCATAACGCTTGCGTCATTTTCAAAAAATACGCAAAGTAATATCGTGTTACGAAACCATATAGACAAGATAAGGCTCCTGTTCCGTAAGGACAGAGAGTCTTATCTTCGTTTTTACCGTATCCTTGGCTTCTACCCTCGCAACATTCATCTCTACGAGCAGGCACTGCTCCACAAATCTATCGCAATCCGTTCCGATCAGGGACGCCTGGTCAACAACGAAAGGCTGGAGTTTCTCGGCGATGCCATTCTGGACGCCGTGGTGGGCGATATTGTCTATAAGCGTTTTGAAGGAAAACGCGAAGGCTTTCTGACCAATACCCGATCCAAAATCGTACAGCGTGAGACGCTCAACAAGCTCGCCGTAGACATCGGACTTGACAAACTCATCAGGTATTCCTCCCGATCTTCTTCACACAACAGCTATATGTGCGGCAATGCTTTTGAGGCACTTATCGGTGCCATCTATCTCGATCAGGGATACAAACGATGCATGCAGTTCATGGCACAACGCATCATTCCCCGCTATGTCGATCTGGAACAGATTTCCCGTAAAGAAGTCAATTTCAAGTCGAAGCTCATCGAATGGAGCCAGAAGAATCGCATGAAAGTATCATTCGAACTCATCGAGCAAAGCATAGACAGCGAAAGCAATCCCGTATTCCGAACCGAAGTGCTCATCGAAGGGATCACAGCCGGCAACGGAAGCGGCTACTCCAAGAAGGAATCGCAACAGAAGGCTGCACAAATGGCCATCAGGAAAGTAAGGAATGCCGAGTTTATGGCCGCCGTAAAGGCCGAAAAGGAACGCACAGCCACACCCGACCTATCGGCGGAGAGGGAAGAAGAGGATTTCGCTATCCAAAACATATCCCCATGCGACGACCTTGAACCACCAGTTCATGATCTTCAGTGACCAAATTCAGTTTCCCCGCCACCTCTTCCAAAGGAATGGAAGAAATCTCACTCCCTTTCAACGCCACCATACGCCCATATAGTCCCCGGGCAATCAGCTCCGTGGCATGCCCTCCCATCCGGGTGGCCAAGTTTCGGTCGTAAGGCGTGGGAGTTCCTCCCCGTTGAATGTATCCCAACACGGTTTCGCGTGTTTCGATTCCCGTTTCGTACTCTATCTCTTGGGCGATGTAGGCCGCAGCCCGTTTACTGCCTTCCCTCCGGATACCTTCGGCCACGACCACGATAGAAGACGTTTTCCCTCGCTTCAACCGCTCGAGAATCGCGTTTCCCACAGAGCGGATCGTATAGGGAATTTCGGGAATCAGAATCACATCGCCTCCGCCTGCCATGCCCGAGTAGAGGGCAATCCATCCCGCTTTGTGTCCCATCACCTCGATTACCATCACCCGTTTGTGCGAACTGGCCGTGGAATGAAGCCGGTCGATGGCATCGGTGGCGATGCTTACAGCCGAATCGAATCCGAAAGAGAAGTCGGTTCCCCAAATATCGTTGTCGATGGTTTTGGGCACGGACACCACGTTCACTCCCCGTGCAGAGAACTTGGCCGCCGTCTTCTGCGTACCGTTTCCGCCGATGCAGACCACACAATCCAGTCCCAACTCCCGGATGTTTTGTTCGATGAGTGCCGGCTTGTCCACACCATCCACTATTCCTCCTTTCTTGAAAGGTTTTTCGCGCGACGTCCCCAACATGGTTCCTCCCAGATTAAGCAAGCCGGAAAGCGATTTATCGGTCAACACTTCCACGTCTTTCGTAAGCAAACCCTGAAAGCCGCCATGAATGCCTATCACCTCCATCCCGAACTGATGAATGGCCGTTTTTCCCACGCCGCGAATGGTTGCGTTAATGCCGGGGCAATCGCCTCCGGAAGTCAAAATACCTATCCTCATAGTCTGTTTTATTACTCATCCAACGATAATTTCCGACCTAAAGATAGCTAAAAAAGAGAAATAGCGTTACTTTTGCGACTCATAATGAATCAGACAGCCTAAAACAACAATGAATATCACCCGGCTCATCAAACCCGTATTCCATTCCCGTTTACAAGAAATCGATCTTTACAACACCATCCCCGGCGAACTCCAAGCCAAAGTGATGCGACGCCTGCTGGCCGATGCCGCAAAAACCGAATGGGGGAAACGGTACGACTACGCCTCCATCCGGAGCTATGAAGATTTCCGAAGCCGCCTTCCCATTCAGACTTATGACGACATCAAGCCCTACGTGGACCGCATGCGGGCCGGCGAACAAAACCTGATCTGGCCGTCCGAAATACGCTGGTTTGCCAAATCATCGGGAACGACCAACGACAAGAGCAAGTTCATCCCCGTCAGCCGGGAAGCTCTGCAAGACGTGCACTATCGCGGAGGGAAGGATGCCGTGGCGCTCTACTTCCGCCAAAACCCCGACAGCCGCATGTTCTCAGGAAAAGGGCTCATCATGGGGGGAAGCCACAGTCCCAACCTGAACTCCAGCCACAGCCTCGTGGGCGACCTGTCGGCCATCCTCATCGAGAAAATCAATCCGCTGGTCAACTTTATCCGCGTACCGAGCAAACGCATCGCCCTGATGGATGAATGGGAAAGCAAAATCGAAGCCATAGCCAACAGCACCATAGGAAGCAACGTGACGAACCTTTCGGGCGTACCTTCGTGGATGCTCGTACTCATCAAGCATATCCTCGACAAGACCGGACGACAAACTCTGGAAGAGGTATGGCCCAATCTGGAAGTTTTTTTCCACGGCGGCGTGGCTTTTACTCCTTATCGCGAACAGTACCGGCAAGTCATCCGCGCGCCACGCATGCACTACATGGAGACCTACAATGCCTCCGAGGGATATTTCGGCACGCAAAACGACTTGGCCGACCCGTCGATGCTTCTCATGATCGACTACGGCGTGTTCTACGAATTTGTGCCGATGGAGGAACTCGACAAAGAGTTTCCCCGAGCCTACAGCCTCGAAGAAGTGGAATTGGGCAAGAATTATGCCATGCTGATTTCCACGTCGTGCGGTTTGTGGCGCTACCTCATCGGCGACACGGTGAAGTTCACCGCCAAATATCCCTACAAGTTCGTCATCACCGGGCGCACGAAGCACTTCATCAACGCTTTCGGCGAAGAACTTATCGTCGACAATGCCGAGAAAGGACTCGCCAAGGCTTGCGAAGCCACAGGCGCTCAGGTCAGTGAATACTCGGCCGCACCGGTCTTCATGGATGCCAACGCCAAATGCCGTCATCAATGGCTCATCGAGTTTGCCCGGATGCCCGACTCCATCGAACGATTTGCCGCAGTCCTCGACGAAACGCTTAAAGCGGTCAATTCCGACTACGAAGCCAAGCGTTGGAAAGACATCGCCTTGCAACCGCTCGAAATCATCGTTGCCCGTCCGCAGCTGTTCCACGACTGGCTGGCACAGAAAGGCAAGCTGGGCGGTCAGCATAAAGTGCCGCGCCTGAGCAACACGCGGGATTATCTGGAAGAAATGCTCGCACTGAACAGCCCCGTTTAGGCTCGTTCGCCCAAAGAAAATGCCCTTAGAAGTTATCGAATCGACTTTTAAGGGCATTTTTTGAAATCTTCCCGACCGCAATCCGCGAGGAGAGGAAGCATCGCTCAGAAAGTGCAACCGGACGTTTGTCGAATAAAACATCCCCGCGTTTCCGAAGCGAACAACCCTTTTTTCCGCATGAAATTATTCGTTTGCCTGCACCCAAACGAAAAAGAGCGTGCACTCCGACGCAAAAACGGGTGCAGGCCAACGAAAAGGAAAGTGCAGACCAACGAATAATTTCATGCGAACGAAAACCATAATCAATGCACGACCCGATCAATAATTGCACAATAAAATCGGCATCCGCAGGCACAGCCTTTAGCGGGAAAACCCTTATCTTTGTCCGCAACCGAACGACCGTGCCACATCGGCCGGCCTTTTCCCTAACCGAAAAACAAACCCCATGAAAAAGACTGTCTTTCTCCTCGCTTTCCTTATCCACGGACTCCACACCCATGCGCAAGGCCCCGCCACACTGCTGCGACTGGTGCGCATGCCTCTTCAAAGCATCCTGACCGAATATCCCAACAAGACGGGACAAGTCATCAACAATGAGGCCGACGCCCGCCTCACCCCGTCGCAGTTGCACCCGGCTTTCTACGGCTCGTTCGACTGGCACAGCAGTGTGCACAGCCACTGGATGCTGATTCGCACGCTGCGCGTTTCGCCACAAATCGAACTGAAAGACAGCATCATGACGGCAATCGCCCAAACGTTGACCCCGGAAAATCTGCAAGCCGAGGTCGATTATTTTGAACGCCCCGGCGGCGCGTCGTACGAACGAACCTACGGCTGGGCATGGCTGCTGAAACTGGACGAGGAACTGCTGAGGTTATCCGAATCGGCCGGCACTCCCGCCGACATCGCCGCCCGGGCTGCGGAGTGGCATCGCCACATGAAGCCGCTGACGCAAACCATCGTGAAACGATGGAAAGACTACCTTCCCAAAATGACGTATGCCGACCGCATCGGCACGCACACCAATTCGGCTTTCGCTCTGGGCTTTGCCATCGATTGGGCAACGGCCTCAGGCGATCTCGACTTCGCGGAACTCTTGCGGCAAAAAGCCTTGACTTTATACGGAAACGACCGTTCTGTCCCCGCCTCATGGGAACCGAACGCCACGGATTTCTTCTCCCCCTCGCTCATTGAAGCCGACCTGATGCGAAGAGTGTTGCCGGCCGAAAGTTATGCCAAATGGCTGGAAGCCTTCTTCACGCCCGAAGGTTTGCGCAACCTCTGCACGCCGCCCATCGTGTCGGATCTGAACGATTATCACATCGTTCATCTCGTCGGCCTGTCCTTCTCCCGGGCATGGTGTATGGCCGCCATAGCGCGCTCCGTTCCCGCGGAAAGCCCCACAAGCCGGCAACTGAAAGAAGCGGCTGCCGTTCACTACGAACAGGGCATGCAACAGATATTCCGCTCCAATTATGGCGGCGACCATTGGTTGGGATCATTCGCGGCCTATGCCTGCGAAGAGATCGGGAGGGAAAGCCCGAAATAAGCCGAAAGGGGTTAAACCGAAACCTTTGTTTCTGTTCAACCCCTTCTTTCTATCCGGACTTACCGGAATCTTCTATTTCCTCAACAAGTAACTCACACCCACCGAAGCCCAGAAGCCGGGCTGCGGAACGGCTGCTATGTCAAAATACTCCTTGTTCGTCAGGTTGTTGATCGAGAGATTCAGTCCGAGATCGCGCCTCAGACGATAGTCCAGCTTCAGATCCAGCGTGGCAAAAGCGGGATAATCCGAATAAACGGGCAGACCGGTTCCGTCCGTACCCGATTCATATTGCCCCATGCGCTTCTGCCAGCGCAGGCTCCACGAAGCCGTCAGGTTCTTGACAATGCCGTGATTGAACCGGACAGTCAACTTGTCGCGAAGATAGCGCAGAGCATAAAGCGAGAGCAATCCTTCCGAGTCGTGACGCTGCGTCATGCGAAGATAGTCCACCTTCAACGCACTTTCTTCACCGAGGAAAGGCAGCCAATCTCCGAGTTGCAAATGCGCACCCGCCTCCACGCCGTACGTATCCAGCCGTGAAAGATTGACCGATTGATATTTCTCGTCCGCCGGATTGAGCTTTGCCCAATCAATCATGTCGCGTCCCCATTGGCCGAATCCTGTCAGATAAGCCCGGAAAACCTTGGTTCGGAACTTCACGCCGATTTCCGCCGACTCGCTGCGTTCGGCACGCAGATCGGCATTTCCCGTTTGCTTGGGCCCTTTATAGAAAAGGTCGGTAAACGTGGGAATACGCACCGATTTGCTCCAAGATCCGGAAAAAGCCCAACGTCCGTCGGGACGGTAAGTGGCGCTGACGGAGGGGCAGAACTCCACTTTGCCGTCGCGCTGCGTGTTGTGGTTCAGCATTCCTCCGGCCGAAACGACAAACTTATCGAGCGCCAGCGTGTGCTCCAGGCTGACGGAAGCATTCGTCCGTGAAGCGTATTTGTTATACTTGCCGTGATCTTTGGCCGTGGGATAGCCCAGTGTCGTACTCAAAATGTCTTCCCGGCGCAACTCGCTGCCGAGAGAGGTCGTTCCCCACGACGAGGCATAAGTGAAAATGAGGTTTCCCCCGATGTTGTCTGCCCGATGGTGATTCAAGGGTGTGCCGCGCTGCCAATGATACTCGTCGTGCGTACGGTTCCAATAGACAATGGGAACGACACGTAACCGATCGCCGAACTCTCCCCGGACGCTACCGACGAGGCTGCGGGTCTTCTCAAACTGGAGCGGTCCCTTCGGAGAATAAAACGCATTGGCGCCGAACTCCTTATTGTTATACCCCAGTTGGAAGTCGATTTTATCGCGGTTTGCCCACGCCAGACGCGTTTGCCACAAAGCATTGTATATGCGGTAATCGGTATTCTCGCGGTAGCCGTCGGATGATTTGCGGCTCAACGACAGGCTGCTGACCGTATTACCCAATTCCACGGCGCCTCTGGCTTCCGCATCGATGAGTTTGTGCTGTCCCGCCGAGATTTGCGCGAAGATGCGTTCGGCAGCTTCTTTTTTCGTAATGATATTGATTCCTCCGGAGAAGGCTCCCGCGCCGTAGATGAGTGCTGCGGGTCCGTGAATGATTTCGATTCGTTCGATGTCGGAGAGATTGATGGGAATGTCGTAAGTGAGGTGTCCGCTCTGTGCGCTGGAGAGATTGATGCCGTTGAGCAATACGATGTTCTGATCGAACGAACCGCCTCGGATGGAGATGTCGGCCTGAACTCCGTGTCCGCCCCGCTGGGCCACATCGACGCCGGCCATGTAAACAAGCAGGTCTTGAATGCTTCGGACAGGCGCTTTCGCGATCTCTTTCTGCGTGACTACGGTAACGAGTTTCGCCGTTCGGTTGATCGGCGTGGCCACTTTCGAGGCAGTCACCATCACCTCTTCGAGCAGCTGCTCTTCTTCTTTTTCGTCGCCCGACTGCGGACGGCCTACGGCCACATTCTGCGCAGAAACCGTGCTGACGTATGCCGAGCAAAGAACGGCTCCCGACACCACACCGATGTTGACCACACGATGCAGGGAATTAAATGCACCGTACCCTTTACGAACGAATCGCTTAAAGCGTTTCGCCACACTTCGTTCCAAGTGTTTTTTCTTCATTTGAATAAATATTAAATTAAACAATAATTCTTCTGCCGCTTCGCTCACGGATGAGCCAAAGGCCGAAGAACGTAATTCCTCCGTTGAAAAGGAGTATCTCGTAACCCACTTTGTAATGTCCGAAAGTCAACAATGCCCATTCCGCCGCGTAACTCAACAACGGAGCGGCCACACAGACGAAAGGCGTCAGGTAGTCGTGCACGGCATGACGGGTAAACAACCCGAAAGCGAATAGCCCCAGCAACGGACCATACGTGTAAGAAACTGCCACGTAGATGGTGTTCAGCACGGAAGTCTGTTGAAACCCGCCGATGAAGAGTATCATTCCCGCAAACAGCAGACAGATGCAAAGATGCACCCAACGACGTTTGCGTACTCCGGACTCGCCGGCCTCACTCTCCATCCCCATCAAGTCCACGCATACGGAAGTCGTCAGCGAAGTCAGGGCCGAATCGGCATTCGAGAATGAAGCGGCAGTAATGCCGAGCGTGAAGAAAATCAACACTGCCGTGCCCAAATATTCCGAAGCCAACAAGGGCAGAATCTCGTCCGGCTTCTCCGGAAGGGCGATGCCCGCCTGTCCGGCATAAATGAGCAACAGGATGCCCAAC
>JBHAEN010000138.1:0-3540 GCA_041855645.1 Bacteroides sp.
GGAGGAGGCATCGTCAACACCACACGGGCTACGCGCGAAGCGTCGGAGGAGGAGCTGTTCGAAGCAGGCTGCCAACGGCTCGACGCGATGATGCGCCTCGGCATCACGACCATCGAAGGAAAGAGCGGCTACGGGCTCGACAGGGAGACCGAATTGAAGCAGCTCCGCGTGATGCGTCGCCTCAACAGCGAACATCCGATGGACGTCGTTCCCACGTTTATGGGGCCTCATGCGACGCCGGCCGAGTGGAAAGGACGCGAAGAAGAGTTTATCGACTTCAACATCCGTGAGATGCTTCCCCTTGTGGCGCAGGAGCAACTGGCCGAGTTCGCCGATATCTTCTGCGAAAAGAACGTCTTTACGATTGAGCAGTCGCGCCGTTACCTGCAAGCGGCCCGCGAGCACGGCTTCGAATTGAAGATTCATGCCGACGAGATTGTCCGGTTCGGAGGTGCCGAGCTGGCCGCCGAATTGAAATGTACTTCGGCCGATCACCTGCTGCAAGCCTCCGACGAGGGCATCCGTGCCATGGCCGAAGCGGGTGTGGTAGCTACTCTACTGCCGCTCACCGCCTTCTCGCTGCGCGAAGAATATGCGCGAGGACGTGAGATGATCGATGCCGGATGTGTCGTAGCGCTGGCGACCGATCTGAACCCCGGCAGTTCGTTCAGCGCTTCCGTACCGTTGCTGTTCGCCATCGCCTGTATTTATATGAAGCTCTCGCCCGAAGAGGCTGTAACGGCCTTGACGATCAACAGTGCGGCAGCCCTCCGTCGTGCCGACAAGATCGGCAGCATCGATGTGGGCAAGCAGGGCGATCTGGTGCTGCTGCAATTCCCGTCGTACAAGTTCCTGCCCTACCATGTAGGGATGAATATCGTGGAAAAAGTAATTAAGGGAGGAAAAGTGAAGAGTGAAGAGTGAAGAGTGAAGAGTGAAAAGTGAAAAGTGAAGAGTGAAAAGTGAAGAGTGAAAAGTGAAAAGTGAAAAGTGAAAAGTATGGCTGAATCTATTTTGAAAACGAAGAGTTATCATTTTGCGATAAGGATCGTGCGACTTGCTCAAATGCTTCAGAGCGACAGGATGGAGCTTGTCTTAAGCCGTCAGATTTTGAGAAGCGGAACATCCATAGGTGCCTTGGTTCGAGAAGCGGAGTTCGGTCAGAGTAAAGCCGATTTCGTTCATAAAATGAGTATTGCGCTAAAAGAAGCTAACGAAACGCATTACTGGTTGTCTTTGATTTTTGATACCGGCTATATGGAAGAGAGTCTTTCCGTTTCCTTAAAAAAGGATTGCGAAGAAATCATTTCATTGCTCGTATCGACCGTAAAGACATCCAGAAAAAGCCTGAAAGAAAAAGAACGATCCCCCAACTTTTAGTTTTTCGTTTTTCACTTTTCACTAAATAATTTATAAGAATATGAACTTACAAGATTTAACAGTCAAAGAATTTATCGACAAAGTAACCGGCAACGATCCTGTGCCGGGTGGAGGAAGCGTGTCGGCCCTGAATGGTTCGCTGGCGGCTTCGTTAGCGGCCATGGTGGCCAATCTGACCGTGGGGCGTAAGAAGTACGCCGAGGTCAACGACGAGATGGAGGAGCTGTCGGCGCGTCTGACGGGCTTATCCGCTCAATTATTAAACGATGTAGACCGCGACGCCGAGGCGTACGACCGCGTCTTCGCAGCCTTCAAGTTGCCCAAAGAGACGGACGAAGAAAAGTCCGTTCGCACGGAAGCCATCCAACGTGAGACGAAGTACGCGGCACAGGTACCGATGGAAGTAGCCCGTACGGCTCACGCTATGTTGCCGCTTATCGACACAGTCGCGCGCAAAGGCAACAGCAACGCGGTAACGGATGCCTGCGTAGCCATGATGTGCGCCCGCACGGCCGTGTTGGGAGCGCTGCTGAACGTGCGCATCAACCTGACGTCGATTACCGACGAGGCGTTTGTGAAAGAGATGAGTGCCGAGGCCGAACGGCTCGAGCGGGAGACGCTCGCCGCCGAACAGCAGGTGCTCGAATACGTTAAAACGGTTTTCCAATAAATACAGACTACACTATGAAGAACGTATATCAAATCGGTTCCGGCGAACTGACCTTCGACATTATCGAACAGATCATCAGCGAGAACCTGAAACTCGAACTGGCGCCCGAAGCCCGTCGGCGCATCCAGACGTGCCGCGACTATCTCGATGCCAAAATAGCGGCTTCGTCCGAACCGTTATACGGCATCACCACCGGATTCGGGTCGCTGTGTAACAAAAACATCTCGATGGACGAACTGGGAACGCTTCAGGAGAATCTCATCAAGAGCCATGCGTGCAGTGTGGGCGAAGAGATACCGCCTGTCGTAATCAAGCTGATGATGCTGCTCAAGGCCTATGCCCTTTCATTGGGGCACAGCGGTGTGCAAGTAATCACCGTGCAGCGCATCCTCGACTTTTTCAACAATGACGTGATGCCGATCGTGTACGACCGCGGCTCGCTGGGTGCATCGGGCGACCTCGCGCCGTTGGCCAACCTCTTCCTGCCGCTTATCGGCGTGGGCGACGTCTATTACAAAGGGAAAAAGTGCGAGGCCATCAGCGTGCTCGACGAGTTCGGCTGGGAGCCTGTACGGCTGATGAGCAAGGAAGGACTGGCGTTGCTCAACGGTACCCAATTCATGAGCGCCAACGGCGTATTCGCGATTCTGAAAGCGCGCCGTCTCTCGAAAATGGCCGACCTGATCGCTTCCCTCTCGCTTGAAGCCTTCGACGGACGCATCGAGCCGTTCATGGATTGCCTCCATCAGATTCGTCCGCACAAGGGACAGATCGAAACCGGCGAAGCCTTCCGCCATTTCCTCGAAGGCAGCGAGATCATCGCTCAGCCCAAAGCGCACGTGCAGGATCCCTACTCGTTCCGCTGCATCCCGCAGGTGCACGGAGCAACGAAAGATGCCATCCGTTACGTGGCCTCCGTATTGCTGACTGAGATCAACTCCGTAACGGATAACCCGACTATCTTCCCCGACGAAGATTTGATTATTTCGGGCGGGAATTTCCACGGTCAGCCGTTGGCTATCTCGTTCGATTTTCTGGCTATCTCGCTGGCCGAGCTGGGCAACATCTCCGAGCGACGCGTGGCGCAGCTGATTATGGGCTTCCGCGGACTGCCCGAATTCCTCGTCGCCAATCCGGGACTCAATTCCGGCTTTATGATTCCGCAATACGCCGCGGCCGCAATGGTGAACCAGAACAAGATGTACTGCCACGCTGCTTCGAGCGACTCGATCGTCTCGTCCAACGGACAGGAAGACCACGTGAGCATGGGTGCGAACGCCGCCACGAAGCTCTACCGGGTGATGAACAATCTGGAACTGATTCTGGCCATCGAGCTGATGAATGCGGCGCAAGGCATGGAGTTCCGCCGGCCGCTGAAAAGCTCTCCCATTCTGGAACGGTTCATGCACGCCTACCGCAAGGAGGTGCCGTTCGTCAAGGACGACATCGTGATGTATAAAGAAATACACAAAACGGTCGCCTTCCTGAAA
>JBHAEN010000139.1:0-7721 GCA_041855645.1 Bacteroides sp.
AGCAAAAAACACATCGCCATGACGAGGTTTCTCGCCCGACGCACATGGATATAAGCCAACACTCCGAAGAAGAATGCATATAGAAAGACCACCTCGCTCACACCGAGAGGAAAATCGAAAGAGGAAAAAGGCCATTGCTCCACCATCCGTACCGAACTGTTCAACAGGCGGAGCAGCATGCCCGATACAGCGACGGCCATCAGAGCCTGCGCTGCGGCAAACGGCGTAAGCAGCAGTAAGAGAACAACTGTATAGAGAATCAGCGTAATCAAGGGAATAACCAACAGATTAGTCAACAGGAAATGGGTGGGGAAACGGCCGAAATAGAGTAAAACCAACGGTAGCGTACCTATCTGCGCCACCGTGGAAATACTTATCAGACTCCACACGTAACCGATCAAGCGATTCGACACCGGCACACACCGGTATAACAAAGGATGGAAGAGCGAAATGGAAACAACTGCGGCAAAAGAAAGCTGAAAACCGACATCGAACAACCAAACCGGATGAAAGACCAACATCAAAAAGGCTGTGGCCATCAATGAATTGAGCGATAAAAGCCGACGTCCCAGGCTTCCTCCCAACGTAAGCAGAGAAAACATGCAAGCCGAACGTACGACAGAAGGAGAAAGACCGGTGAAATAAGCAAAAGTCCACAAGGCGCCAATCAGAAGAAGCGCACGCAAAACAACTCCTCTCCGACCGAATAAAACGAGCGGACGCGACAAAAAGTAAAATAAGGCATAAAGCAAGCCGACATGCAATCCGGACAAAGCCAAAACGTGAGCTGCGCCCGATACGGAATAACTTTCGCGTATGGATTCGCTCAATCCGGTTTTGTCGCCCACTGTCAACGCCGCCAAAACGGCCATTTCATCAGAAGAAAGCCCCCAAAGACGATAGCGTTCCAGAACCGCTTCCCTATACCGGCTCGCCCGCTCGCGCCATGTCGGCGATGAATCGCAAGCAAGCAATCGCCATTTTCCCGTTGCCACCACTCCCGTACCGCTCACTCCCTCTCGCTTCAGGTAGCGAGAATAATCAAATCCCAAGGAATGGCGCGCCTGTTCCGACGGAGTAATATGTGTGGAAACCAGAAGCTCGTCACCGGCTTTCAACGACAAGACAGCCGAATCGTTTTGAAAATAAAGTAATGCTTCCCGGCGTACGGAACGGACCGAGGTCGAATCGTGCAGTTCGTGCACCAATACACGGCAACGAATGCTACGCTCTCTCTGTTCGGGTTTATCGACCAGCCTTATCCGATAGACCGATTCAGACGACGGGAATGAATATTCCGACCGTTTCAGTTCGAACGTGGTATGCAGCCACCCTCCGAGAAAGCAGCAGACCGACAGAATCGCTCCGAAACACCATCGCCATTCATACTTCTTGAGAAAGGCCGAGCCTACCCATATCCCCATCAGCCCTGCAAGCAGGAGGATTCCCCATGAAAACGGCCATGCGACACCGTGAAAACGATCGCCGAAAAAAACGCCTGCTATCCACGGGATAATCAGGCGCAAAAACGGATATGTGTGCAGTAATGAGGTTTTCAACAGCATTACAGTTCATGCAGGCTGCGAATCATCGCTTCGGGATCGGGAGCGGCAAACACCGCATTCCCCGCAACCAAGACATCGGCGCCGGCTTCGACAAGCAGAGAGCCTGTCTCCGGATTGACACCTCCGTCGACCTCGATGAGTGCGGAAGAGCGAGTACGTTCAATCAAGGCACGCAGCTCACGCACCTTTTCCACGGATTGGGTAATAAACTTTTGTCCGCCGAATCCGGGATTCACACTCATGATAAGGACCATATACACATCGCGGATGATATCTTGCAGCAACGAAACCGGCGTAGCGGGATTGATGGTGACTGCCGGCTGCATCCCCGCCTCACGGATTTGCTGCACAACCCGATGCAAATGAGGACAAGCCTCATAATGCACATTCATGACGTGAGCACCCAAGGCTTTCACTTCAGGAATGAATTTCTCCGGATTGACAATCATCAAATGCACATCAAGAGGCTTGGAAGTAAGATCGGCCACATACTTGAGTACAGGAAAACCGAAAGAAATATTCGGCACGAACACACCATCCATAATGTCGATGTGCACCCATTCCGCTTCACTTCGGTTGATCATTTCCATATCCTTCGCCAAATAACCGAAGTTGGCCGAAAGAATGGACGGAGCAATGATTGGTTTCTTCATATCTTTTTCATTAAGGCGACAAGAGAATAAATCTTCTCCCATCAAGTTTATAATTTCTATGTTTCGAACCGGAAATCCTCAGTCAAAGAGAATCCCCGCAAAAGTTCATCTGCTTTCAGGCGTTTCTTTCCCGGCAACTGTAGCGACAGTAAAGAGACGAATCCGTCCGCAACCGCCACTCGGATGAAACGCTTTCCATCGGTCTGTAAAGTGCCTATCGGCAAATGATGGTCCTCATATTGCTTTGCCGTTTCGTAAATCTTCACCACCGTCTTTTCGCCCGATGCGTTTACCCATTCGCTCCACGCGCCCGGATAAGGAGAAAGTCCTCTCACAAAATCGTAGACTTGTTTCACGGACTTGCTCCAGTCAACGCGACAGGTTTCTTTGAATATTTTCGGAGCCGGACGCAACTCGCCCGCCGTACTCATTTCTTCCTGCGGTATGGCACGTACGGTTCCGTCAAGAATGGAGTCGACCGTTTCCAGCACCAACCGACCGCCCAAGCGCATCAGTTTGTCATGTACGACTTCGGCGTCATCCGTATCGGCTATGGAGACTCTCTCTTGCCGAATAATGGCTCCGGTATCTATCTCATGTTTCAAAAAGAAGGTAGTTATACCGGTTTCCGTATCGCCATTGATAACCGCCCAATTGATTGGAGCAGCACCTCGATATTGAGGAAGCAAAGAGGCATGAAGATTGAATGTTCCCAACGGAGGCATGTTCCAGACCACTTCGGGCAACATGCGAAAAGCCACCACAATCTGCAAATCGGCCTCCCATGCGTGCAGAGCGTTCGTAAATTCTTCATCTTTCAGGTTAGTCGGTTGCAGTAAAGGCAAGCCGTGTTCCAACGCATATTGTTTCACCGGCGAACTTTGCAGTTTATGGCCCCGTCCGGCCGGTTTATCGGGCATGGTCACTACTCCCACAACACGATAACCACCCTCGACCAGCCTTTTCAACGATTCCACGGCAAAGTCGGGCGTTCCCATGAATACTATTCTCAGTTCTTCTTTTTTCATTATCCGCTCTATCTAAGATCAATCCTCGGAAAAATGCACCAGCACCTCCCGGTAAGAATTGAATATTTTCGATTTGGAAACAAATCCCTCATAGCGTCCCTCACTGTCCACCACAGGCAGATTCCACGCACGCGTATCGTCAAAAGTCTGCATGACCTGCTCCATGCTTTGTGTATCGTAGAGTTTGGCCGGCGCCGAAGTCATCAGTTTTTTTACCGTGAACCGATGGTACAGTTCCGGACGAAACATGATGTTACGAATATCATCGAGAAAAACGACTCCCAACAATTCATTCGTCCGCTTATCGGTCACGGGAAACACATTGCGATGCGATGAAGCGATGACTTTGATCAACTCACCCAACTCCATTTCGGGATGAACCGTCACGAAGTCTTTTTCCACCACGTTTTCCATCTTCATCAGCGTAAGCACAGCCTTATCTTTATGGTGTGTCAATAATTGCCCTTTCTTGGCCAAACGCATGGAATAAAGACTGTGAGGTTCGAACACGATGATGGTAAGGTAAGAACTCACGGAGACGATAAGCAAGGGCAGAAACAGGTCATAACCTCCCGTCAGTTCGGCTATGAGGAAGACACCGGTCAGCGGAGCATGCATCACCCCGCTCATCACGCCCGCCATTCCCATCAAAGCAAAGTTCTTTTCGGGAAGATATGAACTGAAACTCACATAGTTGTTGCTAAAATGGGAAAAGATAAACCCGCCGATGCAGCCTAAATAGAGCGAAGGCGCAAAGATTCCGCCGCAACCGCCCCCACCGTTGGTGGCCGTAGTGGCAAATGTTTTAAAGAGCACGATGAACAGCAGGTAAATCAACAACAGATTTCCATGCCCGTAGAAGAATGAGTTGTTCATCACCGTATCCCATTCGGCCTCGCTGCTACCGTTCAACAACAATTCTATGGTGTCGTAGCCTTCACCATAGAGCGGAGGAAACAAGAAAATAAGGATGCTCAGCATCGCCCCTCCCAAAATGAACTTCTTATACGGATGGTAAAAGCGGGCAAACACCCCTTCGAGCATATTGGTGGCACGAGTGAAATAGAGAGAAATCAACCCGCAAAAAATGCCCAGAATAATGACGTAAGGAATGCGCTCCAACTCGAAAGGCTGGTCGAGATGAAACTTAAACATGGCTTCGGTACCCGTCATGATGTACGAAACCGTGGCGGCTGTGACAGCCGAAATCAATAAGGGCAATAAGGACGACATGGTCAGGTCGATCATCAGGACTTCCAGTGTAAACACCAATCCTGCAATGGGGGCTTTAAAAATGCCGCCCACGGCTCCCGCCGCTCCACAACCGACCAAAAGCATCAGCGTGCGATGTTCCATTTTAAATACGCTGCCCAAATTGGAACCGATGGCCGAACCCGTCAAAACAATAGGAGCCTCACCTCCGACGGATCCGCCAAACCCGATGGTCAACGAGCTGGCTATCATCGACGACCAGATGTTATGCCGCTTGATGCGCCCCTGTCTGCGGGAAATGGCATAAAGTATTTTGGTTACGCCATGACTGATGTCGTCTTTCACAATCAGCCGGACAAACAGACCGGCCAGAAAGATGCCCACCACGGGATAGACCAGATAGAGATAGTTTGCCGCCGTAGTGTCAAAATTCTCAGTCAGAAAAAGCTGAATGTGGTGAATCAATGATTTCAGTATCAATGCGGCAAACGCTGTAAAGATACCGACCAGAAAACTGAGTATCAATATGAACTGCCTCCCGCTGATGTGGTCTTCGCGCCACTTGATGAAGCGTTGCAGTCTGCTTATCTTCTCTTCTTTCTTCATTTCCGGATAATCTTAATCACCCCTCCCGCTTCCAGTTTAAGGATGCTCGATGGGGCAGGGTGGCTCATATCATCCTGCCGGTAACCGACAATATAATCTACCGCCGACTTGACGGATTCGCTGATCTCGCTAAAATTGGAAGCTCCCGGCTCACCGCTGATGTTGGCCGAAGTAGACACGATTGCTTTGCGAAACTGTCGGCAAAGAGCCTTGGAGAAAGTTTCATTCGTGATTCGAATACCTATGCTGCCGTCTTCGGCCAACAGGTTCTGCGCCAAGTTTCTGGCTTCGGGGTAGATAATGGTGAGCGGTTTGTCGGCCACATCGATCAAATCCCATGCGATGGAAGGAACATCCCGGACATAGAAGTCGATCTTCACGGGAGAATCCACCAATACCAGCATCGCTTTACTGTCGGTTCTCCGTTTGATTTCATACACCCGGCGAACGGCTTCTTCGTTCGTTGCATCGCAACCTATTCCCCACACCGTGTCTGTCGGATAGAGAATCACTCCACCCTCGCTCATCACCCGGCATGCGTTCTTTATATCTTCCGTCATTGATTATTTCTTAGTGGTTAGATTATGCAAAAGTAGCCTTTTGGGCAGGAAAAACAAAATTCACGGTCGTTTCCATTAAAAATAGACATCAAGCGAGAATAAACTTACATACTGCCCCACTCTCTCTTTACCGACTCAAACTTAACGATGAACCCCAATAATAAACAATTCAAGATTGCAGTGTGAATTCGATTGCAAACGTAAAAACAAAGGGATTACACTACAAAGATAATCCATTGATTTTGCCTATGACAAACTTTTGAAATGGAAATAAAGTTTCGACGATGAAGTCAACATAAGTCCCACAAAGAAGTGCAAATGGTCTTTGTATTTAGAACGAGATAAGTCGGCATAAAAAAATAACCCGCTCTTTTAAAACGGGTTATCGGATTTTCTTTTTGAGCCGCTAACCAGACTTGAACTGGTGACCTACGCGTTACGAATGCGTTGCTCTACCAACTGAGCTATAGCGGCGGATTCATGAACCGGTTATCTAAATACCGATTTCACCATTAAATCGCTTTCCATAAAAACAACACAGCAAAATCCATGTTTCAAGCAAGAATCAACTGTGGGCTTGTGGAAATCGGATGCAAAAATACAACATATTTTGAAACCGACAACCATTCCGGATAAAAAAACAGGGCAATTCCATGAAAAATGGCATATTTTCTTCCTCCAAGGCACAGTTACGAGAAAACGGCACCAAGAATAAAAGCGAAACCGGTGTGCATTCGCCAACTTCCGCCCGTTCACCGTTTACTTCCTTTCGCTGCATAAAGTTAATCGTCGGCCTGCACTTTCCTTTTCGTTGGTCTGCACCCAAACGAAAAAGCGGGTGCAGGCTTTTTTTCGTTTGGGTGCAGACCAACGAATAATTTTATGCAAGAAAAGGACTAATTTTCTTCGGTTCAAAAAGGAAATCGATGCAATCATCTCATCAATTATGCTCTTCCATCGCACGAAACAAGGCCTCCGCGCCTGTACGAGATGAATTGAATGCACGTTAACGATACAGAATGCCATATTTTTCTCATCAATGAGATATACTTTCATGGAAAAAGATTACTTTCGCTCGTCATCAAAACAACAACATCATGAAAAACATCCGACAACTATTTCATCTGCTGAGCTACTTTCAATATCCCTTGGTATTGATTGCTTTCTTTTTGCTGATAAAGCCTCTGCTTAAAGGTTTCGAATATCTGTCACTCCATCCCGAGTATCTGTTCGACACTTACAGCGTTGCGCTGACCTTTTTGGGATTATCCCTCAGTTTCTCCGCTTTGCAAGATCCCGACAAGACTTCGCTATGGTTCGAGAGGACGATCTGGAAAAACTCCCGGAAAGCCAAAGGTATTCTATTCACCACGATGGGGACATCGCTGATTTTTTTCGCCGCAGGACTGTTTGCTTTTATCGCTTCCGAAAGTTTCAAGAAAGAATTTGCATACGGATCCATCGTATTGGCCATCGGGCTGTTAGGCTACTTAAAGTTTCAGCTCGATATTTTCGATAAATACCGGAAAGAAAGAGAATCCTCTCCCCGCTCCGACGAAAATCCCCCGAAACCGTAACCTGCTGCCACCGTTCGCGGAACCCGCCTCTCCTCCCAACAAGCTATACAACATAGCGTTCCATATATTCAGAGGGCAGCATACCGAATTCTTTCTTGAAACACGAACTGAAATATTTCGGATCGTTAAAGCCCACGGCATAGGCCAACTCCGACACACGAAGCACGGCCCCCTTTTCCTCCATGATACGACAGGCGGCTTTCAGTCGGATGTTGCGAATGAAAGCCGAGGTATTCAGCCCGGTCAGTGATTTCAGTTTCTTGTACAAAGTCGACTTGCTGGTATTCATTTCATCGGCAAACTGCGGCTGGTCGAACTCCGGGTCTTCGAGATGGCGGTTCACACAATCTATGGCGCGCTGCATGAAATCCTCATCCACACTCGTATAGTTCAGTTCCTTCACTTCAAACACGAGCTGATTTTTGAAGTCGCGAGCCATGCGTTCCTTGTTTTTCAGCAGATTACGAATCCGCGCATGCAACACTGTCAAATGGAAAGGCTTGCCGATGAACCCGTCTGC
>JBHAEN010000140.1:0-2624 GCA_041855645.1 Bacteroides sp.
CTACATGCTGCTTTGCGGTGCCACGGTCTACATTCAGGCACACTATGTGATCGACGCCGTGTTCGGATTCCTGTCGGCTTTCGTGCTTTATGCGGCGGTAACGTGGCTGTACAAAAAATTCTACGCACGGGAAACCACACCTCTGTCCACATAAAAGCGTCTCCCGACGCAGAAGTTAGCCACCAAAAGATTTCACGCATCCGATTTAATGTTATACCTTTGCCGGCGAAAAGGTTCTTTCACATTTAGCCGTTAAGGTGTTCCTGTTCGATGGAGGAATTAAAAGGGAACCGTGTGAAATTCACGGACTGTCGCGCAACTGTAAGCTCTCTACACCGTTCCGTACACAAGGCCACTGGGATAACTTCCCGGGAAGGCGTACGGGATAGAGCAAGTCAGGAGACCTGCCTTAATCGGTTTGACCATGCTTTCGCGTAAAGAGCACAGTTGAGTAAGAACAGAAAGCCTTTCATGAGGATTCGCGCTTCCCCCGGAAAAGATACCTCATGGGCCGCATCTATTCATCCTTCACTCTCTTTATCTCTTTTACTACGTCAAGGCACCCGATTCGAAAGAACGAAGTGAAACAGTAATCTTTATTGCAGATCGTAAAGACATGCGAACATGTAGCGCGAGCTATCCTTCCGGCGATAGCCCACCCCGAAAAAAGAACGTTAACGCACCGCTCCCGCGGCGTGCCGACCCTTTTTCTCCGTGAGGGCCGAAAGCCAACACTCCGTATTTTCATTCTCAACTCATATCAAACATCATGGAATATTTTCAAAATCTATTCAGCACACCCAGCATTACGTCGACGCTGCTCTTCCTCTGTCTGACGGCTTTTCTGGGTGTATTGTTGGGCAAACTCGAAGTCAAGAACGTCAAACTTGGAGTTGCCGGCGTATTGTTCAGCGGATTGTTGATCGCCCACTTCGGCGCACCGATCGATGAACACGTGTTGCACTTCGTCCGCGACTTCGGGCTCATTCTTTTTGTTTACAGCATCGGTATCGACATGGGGCCGCGCTTTTTCTCCTCGTTCAGAAAAGACGGCATCACGCTGAACCTGCTGGCAACGAGTGTCGTACTCGGGGGCTTCGTTCTGGCCTACCTGATTTACCTGTTCACGGGAACCTCGCCCTCCGCCGTGATCGGCATCCTGTGCGGCGCAGTGACCAACACGCCGAGCCTCGGCGCTGCCCAACAGGTATTGGCCGAACAAAGCGGTGCGGCTTCCGTGGCCGAAACCGGCATGGCCTATGCCCTGGCCTATCCCTTCGGCATCATCGGCATCATCATCACGCTGATGCTCATCCGACTGTTCTTCCGCATCAAAATCAACAAGGAGGTGGACGAATACAACGAAACGTTGGGCGGAAACGACACGAAGCTCGAAAGCGTGGAAATCACCGTTACCAATCCCAACCTTTTCGGCAAGAACATCGACTACATCAAGCATATCATGGACAGGGAGCTGGCCGTGTCGCGTATTTTCCGCAACGGAGGCTACATTCTGGCGGCAGACGATGAGGTTTTGCAGGCGGGCGACATCATTTACGGCGTTTCGGCCCAAAGCATGATCGACAGTCTGGAACTGAAGATAGGCAAGGTGGTGGTGGCCGAGAAAAGCGAAGTCGACGGCCCCTTTGCAGCCATCAACATGCTGGTTACGAAAAGAAGCATCGCCGGAAAGACCATCGAACAAATCGGTATCTACCGTCGCTATCCGGCCAATATCACGCGCATCATGCGAAACGGCATGAAGATACTGCCCACGCTGAACACCACGCTCGAACTGGGCGATACGGTGAAAGTGGTCGGTAAGAAAGAAATATTGAAAGACGTCCGCAAAGAGCTGGGCGACTCGGTGAAGGAACTGGCCAAACCGAACATCATTTCCATCTTCCTCGGCATTTTCCTCGGGCTGCTCGTCGGAAGTCTGCCGATTTTCATTCCCGGCCTGCCCGCTCCGGCGAAGTTGGGATTGGCCGGAGGCCCGCTCATCGTGGCCATTCTGCTGGGACACAAAGGGCGCATCAGAAACTTGAGTTTCTACATGACGCCCGGTGCCAACCTCTTCGTGAAAGAGCTGGGCATCATCCTTTTCCTCTCGTGTGTCGGACTGCTTTCGGGCGGTAAATTCGTGGAAACAATTCTCAACGGCGGACTGGTGTGGATAGGCTACGGTGCCATCATCACTTTCGTTCCCATTATGGTGGCCGGCATCGTAGGGCGCATGATGAAGATCAACTACCTGAAACTTTGCGGGTGCATAGCCGGTTCGATGACCGATCCTCCCGCATTGGAGTTTGCCAACGGCATAGCCCCCGTTCAGGCACAGTCGACAGCCTATGCCACGGTTTACCCGCTGACCATGTTCCTCCGCGTACTTCTTGCTCAGATATTCGTTCTGATGACTTTATGAGAAGCCCGATTGGGGCAACTTCCACACAATTTATTCATACGGTTATCCGCTTTTTTCGAGGCGGATAACCGTATTTTCGTATCTTTGTCTGCCGAATATCCATTCGCCGGCATTGCATCATGAAGAAGAAAACAGTAATCAATTCGGACAAAACAAACGTTCATACAGGCTGACACCCTGCATGAGAGACCTCCACATA
>JBHAEN010000141.1:0-2531 GCA_041855645.1 Bacteroides sp.
CAATGCGAAACACGCGCTCATCACACCGGCCAACAGGGCCACGAGCAAGCCTTTGGTCAAGGCAAAATCTTTCACGGCAGCGCGTTTCTCTTCCTCTGTCATGGTTTCAGCCCGCAGACTGCCCGCGTAGCCGATAATGGCTATGCCCGCCAACGTGATGCAGACTCCCGAAAGCAGCACCGGACCATCGCCGCTCAACAAGTCGGTTCCGGCGAAAAGAGCGGGAAGCAGCGTTCCGAACCCCGCGCATGTGCCCAAGGCGATGCTCTGTCCCAAGGCCACTCCGAGATAGCGCATCGAAAGGCCGAAAGTCAATCCGCCGATGCCCCAAAGCGCCCCGTACAGAATGCTCATGCCTGCTCCGCCCGCACGCCACAAATCGAACAGGGAATATCCGTCGGGCAGCCCGAGGAAGGCGCCGAGCAAGGGGAAGAGCAGCCAAGCGAAAACGCCTTGAATCAACCAGAAACTCTCCCAGCTCCATGCATTGACCTTCTTGATGGGCACGTAAGAACTCGACTGGCAGAAACTTCCCACGGCTATGATCAACAAACCGATGATGACATCCATGACTTAACTGCGTTTTGATGTGACGTCCCGTTCGTACCGCTGAACCTCGGGGATGAAATCCTCACCAACGGGTACGTCGTTCATCAGACAGAACATGTCCCATACGGCATTCCAAGGCAGCGACTTCGACTCTTCGAGCAGCGCAAGGCGTTCAAAGAGCCGATCGTCGGCTTCGTATTCGCGGAGTCGGGCGATGGGTTCGAGCAAAGCCTGCATCAAGCACTTCTGGGTGGCGCGACTACCGACTACGTATGCTCCTATGCGATTGATGCTTGCATCGAAATAGTCGAGTCCGATGTGTACCTTGTCGAGGGCATCGCAACGCACGATTTCCTTACACAGATCGAGCGTATCATCGTTCATGATCGTAACGTGATCGCTGTCCCAACGGATGGGGCGGCTGACGTGGAGCATGATTTCGGGAACGAAAAGCAACAAAGACGAAATTTTGTCCGCGACGCTCTCCGTCGGATGGAAATGACCGGTGTCGAGCGTAACGATTTTGTTGCGACTGACTCCATAACCGATATAAAAATCATTGGAACCCACCGTGTAGCTTTCCAGCCCGATTCCGAACACCTTCGATTCGATGCAGTCTTTCATGTGACGGTATTCCTGCTCGAAAATCCGGTCGAGCGAATCTTTCAGCAAGGCGCGATACTTCATCCGGTTCACCGTGATGTCCTTGCTGCCGTCGTGCACCCAAAGATTCATGATGCAGGGATCGCCCTGACGTTTGCCCATCTCTTCGGCAATGGCACGGCAACGCTTGGTGTGTTCGATCCAGAAGTTGCGGATGCCTTCATCGGGATTGGAGAGGGAGAGATTGCCCGACTTGGGATGTGAGAACGAGGTGGAATTGAAGTCGAGCTTCATGCCGTTCTCCGCCGCCCACTGTATCCAACTCTCGAAATGAGCGGGTTCCACTTGGTCCCGATCGACGAATTTTCCTCCGAAATCGCCGTAGATTTCGTGCAGATTCAGCCGATGGGAACCCGGAATGAACGAAGCCGCCTTGAGGATGTCGCAACGAAGTTCGTCCATGTTGCGGGCTTTTCCGGGATAGTTGCCCGTGGCCTGAATCCCTCCGGTCAGCGAACCGCCCGACTCGAATCCGGTCACATCATCGGCCTGCCAGCAATGTAGCGAGAGCGATACACGCTGCAAATCGGCCAAAGCCTTCCGCACATCCACTCCCACGGCTGCATAACGTTCCGCCGCCACTTCATACGCTTTTTGAATAAGTTCTTCTTTTTTCATGACATGGTTATTTTAAGTAAACGATTTTTTGACGAATCCGGCCGCCACTCATCGGAGGCAAGCCTTGAACCGAAGGTAGGCTGCGTCCCATGCGGCGGTGTCGCACGGGTGATATGTACTCAGCACGATGGAGTCGCGCACCCGCTTCCGCATCTCCGAAAGTCCCTCCGCTTCTCCCGAAGCCATGGCCTGAATCATCACGTTGCCGATGGCCGTGGCTTCCGACGGGCCGGCCACCACGGGAATACCCACCGCATCGGCCGTAAACCGGTTGAGCATTTCATTTCTGCTCCCGCCCCCGATGACGTGCAGCGTGTCGATGGGAAAGGGCGAAAGCGTCCGAAGGCTTTCCAATACCTGCCGATAGCGCAAGGCCAGACTCTCGAAGATGCAACGCACCACCTGCCCGCGAGTTTGAGGCAGAGGTTGGGAAGTGGCTTCGCAATAGCTCGCAATGGCCTGCTCCATATCCGCGGGATTGGCGAAAGCACTGTCGTCGGGATTGATCAGGCTGCGAAAAGGTTCGCATTGCCGGGCTTCGACTATCAGACGTTCATAGTCCGACTCTCCCCAGCGGTCGCGACAACGCTCCAACAGCCACATGCCGCAAATGTTTTTCAACAGACGGATGCTGCCTTCCACCCCACCCTCGTTGGTGAAATTCAACGCCTCGGTTTCGGCCGTTATCACCGGGGCATCGG
>JBHAEN010000142.1:0-6679 GCA_041855645.1 Bacteroides sp.
AATGGGGCTGAGTTGAAACTTTTGTTTCGGCTCAGCCCCATTGGGTATGTTGGAAAAGGATGAAATGCAAGTTGCTTTAGTCTTTCAACTCCCAGGCCAAAGCACTGGCGCCCAGTACGGCTACGTCGGAGTCTTTCAGTTCCGAGATGAGTAGCTTCGTCTTTCCTTTATAAATGGTCAGTACGTTGTCGTCGATTGCTTTCTGGATGGGCTTCATGATGAAATCGCCCGATTTGGTCAATCCGCCGAACAGAATAATGGCTTCAGGGCTGGAGAAAGCAATGGCATCCGCCAAAGCCTCGCCGAGGATGCTGCCCGTGAATTCGAAGATTTCCAAAGCCAGTTTATCTCCTTGTACGGCTGCGTCGTACACATCTTTTGAAGTAATTGTTTCGGGATCCAGTTTGCGGAGCAGACTCTCTTCGGTACGTGTGCTCAGGAACTCGCGCGCCGATCGCGATACGCCGGTGGCCGAACAATAGGTTTCCAGACATCCCTTACGGCCGCATCCGCATAAACGACCTCCGCGACGGGTGATGACGTGACCCAGTTCTCCGGCAAATCCGTCGTGTCCGTAGACGATTTGTCCGTTCACCACGATTCCGCTGCCTACTCCCGTTCCGAGGGTGATCATAATGAAATCTTTCATTCCGCGTGCCGCACCGTAAGTCATTTCTCCGATGGCCGCTGCATTGGCGTCATTGGTCAGAGCGGTGGGAATGCCCAAGCGTTCCTGTAGCATGGAGGCCAAAGGGATGATCCCTTTCCACGGGAGGTTGGGAGCGAATTCGATGGTACCGGTGTAATAGTTGCCGTTGGGCGCGCCGACGCCGATTCCGCGAATTTTTTCCACTCCGCCCTGAGCGTTGATCAGAGGCAACAAGTGTTTGCACACTTCATCGGCGTAAAGCTCGGCGGTGGCGTATCCTGCGGTCTTGATTGCTCCGTTGGCTATAATAGTTCCGCGTGCGTCTACGATACCGAACACCGTATTGGTTCCGCCGATATCAATCCCTACCACATAGGGTTTCTCCATGTTTGAATTCATAAGTGATGTATTTAAAAGGGTTAGTTAGTTTTTACCGGTTTCTTGCATACAAATTACGCAAAGAAGATTCATTCCTCAAAATATTCGTAGAAAAAACTGTGCCCGGTGCAACTTTTTGTATCTTGTGGTCGTCTAATTTTTCGTAATGATTTCACAAAGAATTCAAAACCGTTATTCTTTAATAATATGATTCATCTCACAGGAGTCAATAAGACTTATTACAACGGAGCCCCCCTTCACGTCCTCAAAGGCATTGATTTGCACATCGCCCGGGGAGAGTTCGTATCCATCATGGGAGCTTCGGGCTCGGGAAAGTCGACTTTACTTAATATTTTGGGCATTCTGGATAATTACGACACGGGAACATACGAATTGAACGGCGTTCTCATCAAGAATCTCAGCGAGACACGCGCCGCGGAGTATCGCAATCGGATGATCGGATTCATATTTCAGTCATTTAATCTGATTTCTTTCAAGAATGCCGTCGAGAATGTGGCGCTTCCTCTGTTCTATCAGGGGGTGAGTCGGAAGAAACGCAACGCGCTGGCTTTGGAATATCTGGATCGCCTCGGCCTGAAGGATTGGGCACATCATCTTCCCAACGAAATGAGCGGCGGACAGAAGCAACGCGTTGCCATTGCCCGGGCACTAATCACAAAGCCCGAGATCATTCTTGCCGACGAACCGACAGGGGCATTGGACAGCAAGACCTCCGAAGAGGTGATGCAGGTGCTCAAGGATTTGCACGATACGGGAATGACCATTGTCGTGGTGACGCACGAGAGCGGCGTGGCCAACCGTACCGATAAGATTATTCACATCAAGGACGGCATCATCGAGAGAGTGGAGAACAATGAGCATCACCATGCGAGCGTCTTCGGCGTCAATGGACTCATGAAATAAAACCCAAAGCGAATCCCGTATGATAGATATTTGGCAAGAAATCTACAGCACCATCAGCAGGAATAAACTGCGGACGTTTCTCACCGGCTTTGCCGTTGCATGGGGCATCTTTATGCTCATCGTGCTGCTCGGTGCAGGCAACGGCATCATCAACGCCTTCAGTGCGGAGTCTTCAAAGCGCGACATCAATTCCATCAAGATTTATCCGGGTGTTACGACTGTTGCTTACGACGGTTTGAAGGAAGGAAGAGAAATCAGACTGAACAACAAAGATATGGATCTGACCCGGAAACAGTTCACGGCAAACGTCACGAACGTATCCGCCACTTTGTGGCAAAACAATGTCAATATCAGTTACGGCAGCGAATACGTAAACACTTCTCTGACGGGTGTTTATCCGTTGCACGTGGATGTGGAGGCCATGCAGATAAACAAAGGGCGTTTCATCAACGAAATCGACATTCGTGAGCGGCGCAAAACGATTGTCATCCACAAGAAGACGGTCGAAGTGCTCTTCGGCAAACTTCGGATAGACCCGGTGGGGCAGTATCTGAAAGCCGACAACGTCATGTACCGCATCGTCGGCGTTTACTCGAACGATAACAACATGAGCGATAACCCCGTGTTCATCCCATTCACGACGTTGCAACATCTTTATAACCGGGGAGACCGTGTCCATAATCTCGTGATGAAGACTAAAAACCTGCCGACAGAAGCCGCCAATGAGAGTTTCGAAAACAGCTACCGCCGTGTCATCGCTTCCAATCATCGTTTTGCCCCCACCGACAAGAGTGCGATATACGTGTGGAATCGGTTCACGCGATTTCTTCAGCAGGAAAAAGGCATGGCACTGCTTCGGACCGCCATTTGGGTTATCGGCATATTCACGCTACTCAGCGGAATCGTCGGTGTATCCAACATCATGCTCATCACGGTGAAAGAGCGCACCAAAGAAATCGGCATACGCAAAGCCTTGGGCGCGAAGCCCGCCTCCATCTTGCGGCTCATCATTGTGGAAAGTGTTTTCATCACCACTCTTTTCGGATACTTCGGCATGATGTGCGGCATCCTCGCCACCGAATGGATGGATGCGGCATTTGGCAACCAAACGATAGGAGGAGACGAGTGGCAAAACACCATTTTCCTTAATCCGACGGTCGATCTGGGCGTTGCGATACAGGCCACGCTCACGCTGATCATTGCCGGAACGCTTGCCGGGCTTTTCCCCGCCCGCAAAGCCGTCAAGATACGTCCGATAGAAGCCTTGCGCGCCGAATAACCCGCAAAGTCGATGCAGATCAAATTGAACTAAAAGCAGAAAAAACATGAAATTCGATAGAGATACATTCGGAGAAATCTTCCTGACACTCACCCGCAACCGTTCCCGCAGTTTGCTCACTGCATTCGGTATCTTTTGGGGCATCTTTATGTTGCTGGCACTCATCGGTGCAGGCAACGGATGGCAAATGATGATGAAAAAGAACTTCGAGGGTTTCGCCACAAATTCGGGATTCCTCGCGGCGATGCCCACGACCGAGGCTTATGCCGGATTCCGCAAAGGACGTTCGTGGAATTTGACGGTCGACGACATCACCCGTTTGCAGCGGCAAGTGCCTCAAGCGGAAATCATCACCCCTCTCATCGGAAAGTGGGGAGTGACGTTCTCCACCGACGAGAAAACTTTCAGGGGGATGATCAAAGGGCTTTATGCCGATTATCAGCATATCGAAAGCCAGGAAATGAAATATGGACGCTTTATCAACGAATCCGATGTGCAGCAGTTGCGTAAGGTTTGTGTCATCGGGCGACGTGTTTACGAGAGCCTGTTTCCCGAGGGAGGCGATCCTTGCGGTAAGTATGTACGGGCAAACGGCATTTACTATCGCATCGTGGGCGTGACTTTCAATGAGGGGGACATGAACATCAACGGGCCGATTTCGGAGAGTCTGGTGATACCCATCACAACCATGCAGCGTGCATATAACTTCGGAAATGTGATCGGCATCATCTGCTACACGGTGCGGAAAGGAACCAAAGTGAGTGAGATTCAACCTGTGATGGAGCGCATTGTCAAAGAAGCGCATTATGTATCTCCCACCGATCGCTCGGCGATGCTTTCGCTTGATGCGGAAGCCCTTTTCGATACCGTCGACAATCTCTTTACGGGCACTCGCGTTCTTTTCTGGATGGTGGGGTTGGGTACGTTGCTCGCCGGTGCCATCGGCGTGTCGAACATCATGATGGTGACGGTGAAAGAACGCACTGTGGAAATCGGAATACGGCGTGCCATCGGCGCCACCCCTGTCGATATACTTCAGCAGGTCATCACGGAGAGTGTGATACTCACCATCGTGGCAGGCATGTGCGGAATCTCTTTTGCGGTCCTTGTTCTTCAAGGCTTGGAGTCGGGGGTGAATGCCAACGGTGGCGACATTCGCTTTCAGGTCGACTTCTGGACGGCCATCGGAACGTGTGCCCTGCTTGCCGTACTCGGAGGGCTGGCCGGACTGGCTCCGTCCTATCGTGCGATGGCGATCAAGCCGATCGAAGCGATTCGCGACGAATAAGGGGAGTCCGCGGCGGTTCTGCCTCTTTCTTCTAAAAGCTCCTTTGCCGAAAGCAGCCGTGCTTGGAGGATATAAAACGAACGAAATATCATATAAAACAAAAACAGATTATGAAAAAGTACCTGAAATTTGCTCTCTTCGCCCTTCTGGGGTTGATGTTGTTGGGCACATTCGTATTCCTTTACAGGAAGTCGCGTCCGGAAACGATTGTCTATGAAGTTTTAACGCCCGAAAAGGCAGATTTGCAGCGGACAACCATCGTTACCGGACGCGTGGAGCCGCGTAATGAAATTCTCATCAAGCCTCAAGTGTCGGGAATCATCGACGAGTTGTACAAAGAAGCGGGTTCGCGTGTGCGAAAAGGCGAAGTGATTGCCAAGGTCAAGGTAATCCCCGAATTGGGACAACTCAACGCTGCCGAAAGCAGAGTTCGCTTGTCCGAAATCAATGCCGCTCAGGCCGAAACCGAGTTTTCGCGTACGGAAAAGCTCCACGCATCGAAGCTCATCAGCGACGAAGAATACGAAAAAGCCTTCGTAGTCCTCAAACAGGCTCGTGAAGAACGGCAGTCGGCGCGTGATAATCTCGAAATCGTGAAAGAAGGCATAACGAAAAGCAGTGCCTCGTTCAGTAGCACGTTGATCCGCTCGACGATTGACGGCTTGATTCTCGACATTCCCGTGAAAGTGGGCAACTCGGTCATCATGAGCAACACGTTCAACGACGGAACCACCATTGCAAGCGTTGCGAACATGAACGACCTTATCTTCCGCGGCAACATCGATGAAACGGAGGTCGGCAGAATCTATGAGGGGATGCCGCTGAAACTCACCATCGGTGCATTGCACAACTTCTCGTTCGACGCGAAGCTCGAGTATGTTTCGCCGAAGGGAGTGGATAACAACGGAGCCAATCAGTTTGAAGTGAAAGCGGCCATTTCGGTGCCCGATACGGTTAAGATACGATCGGGCTATTCGGCCAATGCGGAGTTTATTCTGGAGAATGCGGCGGGCGTTGTGTCCGTACCCGAAAGTGCCGTCGAATTCAGCGGAGACTCGGCTTTCGTTTATGTAATGACCGATTCGATTCCCTCGCAACGCTTTGTCCGCAAGCAGGTCACGACGGGACTGAGCAACGGACTTCGTGTTGAAATCAAAAAAGGCGTTGCAATGACCGATAAGTTGCGCGGCATCGTGAAAAAATAAACATTTGTACTCATGAAACGTATATTGCTTTCTATTATTGTTGCCGGGGCAGGTATCGGCCATGGTGTGGCGCAGACGGATACGGTTGCGCCGGCGTGGAGCCTGAAGCGTTGCATCGACCATGCCCTGTCGAACAACCTCTCGATTCGTCGGTCGGCCAATGAGGTGGAACGACAAAAACTCGAATCGAATACCGCAAAGTGGCTTCGACTTCCCGATTTGAATGCGTCGGTTTCTCAAAGCTGGAGTTGGGGACGTGCGGCTTCGCCCGTCGACAATTCTTACCGGGATATCCGAAGCGCAACGAGTAATATGAGCCTCGGTTCCCAGTTGCCTCTGTTCACCGGATTTGAAATACCCAATCAACAGGCTTTGGCCCGGTTGAATGCGCAAGCGGCGCGTGAAGATCTGGAGAAAAATAAAGAAGATCTTGCGATGAACGTTGCTTCGACCTATCTGAATGTACTCTTTCGCTTGGAGATGATGCGTATCGCGCGCGCTCAGGTTGACATTACGCGTATGCAGGAAGAACGCATCGCGCGTCTTGTCGAAAACGGGCGCGGTTCGGAGCAAGAACTTGCCGACGCCCGTTCCCGAACGGCTCAGGAGGAATCTTCGGCGGTTGCTGCCGAGGGGAATTATCGCTTGGCCTTGCTCGATCTGGCGCAGCTTCTCGAACTTGAGCATCCCGAGAGTTTTGCCATCGAAGAACCGCAATCCATGCCCGCCTTCTCCCTGCTTTCGGCTCCGGAAGACATCTTCTCGGAAGCTGTGGCGGTCAAACCGGGCGTGAAAGCGGCCGAAACACGCCTCAAAAGCAGCGGCCATAGTTTGCGCATTGCCCGAAGCGGCTATTTTCCGCGTCTTTCGCTGTCGGCCGGATTGGGCACGAGTTATTATAATGTGGGCGGACAAACGACGGAACCGTTTCGTCGGCAAATCGACAATAACCTGAA
>JBHAEN010000143.1:0-11095 GCA_041855645.1 Bacteroides sp.
GATTTTCGCAAATATATTGTTTTGCAATAAATTATGCAAACAAAAAGAAGTTTTTTTGACAAAAACAAGCCCTATGAGCCAACGCCGCGTTCCTTGCTTTGCATATCTCTTTTTTACTACTCAATTTGTCCTTCAAATTTACCATTCCAAGACGTTTTATTTTTCTCTGCATTTTCTTTCGATAAAAAATACAGACGATTTTTTCGATGTCATCAAATTCGTTTTTCGATAAAAAAGGTGTCGTTTTTGCAAAAATGTCCTCTTCGTTTTTTCGAAAACGAAAAATGCAATATTCAACCCAAATATTCCGTTTTTCCAACAAAAAAGGCTGCAAAACCCCGTAGGATTCGCAGCCTTTTACACTGTATGAAGGTTATTCATGCGGGTTTTCAGCCCGGATGAATACTATTTTTGTCCGTATTGATTACTATTTTCTTCTTCATCGTTTATGAGGGTTTTGCGGATTTTCAAAGCAAAGATAAGCAAATGCGGGAAACAAATGCGGCACATGGCCATAATACAAAACGTAGGCAGGGAAAAATCATCCTGAAAACATCCTGTTCGCCATAAATAGACGAACGACAAAAATACCTTCCGATGAGTTCAAAAAGAATTTACGTACACCATTGCTCCCACCGATTTTAATTTTTAACATTTTTCAATATAAAAATTATTTGGAATATTCATATATTGCGGAAGTTTTTAACTGGGTTTTAATAGTTAACGTCCGACATGACATCACCTCATCCGGGCGATGCATGGAATTTATTTTCATGCATGATTGAAACTTGTGTGTCATCCTAAATTTGCAACAAATTGAAAAAACAACATTCATGGTTCCACAGTGTGTCTTAACTATATTTTCAACCTTTACCCTTTTCCGCATCTATCTCGACACAAGGTCATGGTGCAGCGTAATCGCGGACGGCTTTTTGCATCCCGAACGGCAGTATTCACCGAAGAAAAAGTTCTGTCGGGAATCGCCCCATGTGCCGTATGATCGTAAAAAAAGAAACTAAAAACAAATCAACATGATAATGATATTTTTAATCGTATAAAACATGAAGAATACATTGAAATTTCTGGCGTGCGTCGAGGATGTCAAACGGCAGCCCGTCCGTAGGGAAATCTACGAACAGAGTGTGGATTTATACAACGAGGGAAAGCCGATGGAAGCCTTCCATCGGCTGTTGGACTTCCTTAACGAGGGATTCCGAACCAAATTCGGAAACGAAGACGGAACCGAGTTCCACATCCCGCACGGGTCCATTGTGGTGCATATCCGCATCAGTGAAGACACCATGCACATCGAGTCGGATTTCCTGAATCTGCCCGAAAAAGGACAAGTGGCCATGCTCCGGCAAGTGGCCGACCTAAACATCAACAAACTGTTGCTGGCAGACTTTGTCAAAGAAGGAAACAAATTGAAGATGCGTTATGTAACCCCTCTCCAACAGAGCCATCCGCACAAAATCTACGGAGTGCTGCAAAACATCTGCAATGTGGGAGACCGCTATGACGACGAGTTCCAAACCAAGTTTGCGGCAACCCACTGTTACGCTCCGCAAGTGACGCCTTATTCCGCCGAAACGGTGGACTATGTGTACGAAGGAATACAGACACTGGGCAAGGCGACACTGGATGCGCTGAACGAGTACAATGCCCTGCGGCATTACGGTTATTCATGGAACGTACTTGACACCACTTTTTATCAAATAGCCTATTTCGCCAACCCTCAGGGGCAGTTCTACAATGATTTGGAAAAGGCCATCGACGACTTGGATGCCGAACGCCCCATCGAGGAACTGGTGTCGAAAGGCATGGACTACCTGCGCAAACTGCTTGACACCCCCAAAGAACAATTGGCAAAAGACCTCTATTTCGTCGAAAAACTGGTTTCCAACCGCAGAAACGCTTCTTTGCAGACCATACAGGAAGTTTTTGAGAACGTTTACAACGAGGCCACCGAAGCCGCGCAATCCGGCGACTTCGAGCGGGCGACGGTAAGGATGCTCTACATCATCTACGAAACCTTCTTCTACAATGACATCCCGCAGGAAATCAGCACGATGCTGACTCATGCGCTGCAAGCGTCGGGAGGACAACCGATGGAACAGGCCGCTCACATACTTTATGAGACGATGAACAACATAATGGAAGGCGATTTGACAAGCAGCGCGTTTTCAGACTTTGCAAACAATCCGCTCAAAGCAGCCCAAGCCATGCAACAAACAGTAACGGAAAAGCTGAAGGACTTCATGAAAGGCTTTTTTAATTAACCCGTAAATTGAAATGAAATGGAACAAAACATAAACAATCCGGTTTTTAAAGTAACCCACGCCGGCGGCTCCGGAAGTTGCTTTTACCTCAAGTCATGCAACATGTTCGTGACCAATTATCATGTAATCAAAGGATTTCATGCCGTTGCCATCCACGACAGCGAACGCAACCCCTATCTGGCCAAGGTCGTGTTGGCCAATGCCGTACTGGATATCGCTTTCTTGGCCGTCGAACACGATTTTTCCAATCTGCCCGCCCTCAGTCTGGCGGAAGACGAAACGCTGAGCATCGGCGGCAAGATTCACGTGGCGGGCTATCCCTACGGAATGCCGTTTACAATGACCGAAGGAACGGTTTCGGCTCCCAAGCAGCTGCTGAACGGACAGTATTACATCCAGACCGATGCGGCCGTCAATCCGGGCAATTCGGGAGGCCCGATCCTGAACGAGAAAGAAGAGATTGTGGGCATAACGGTATCCAAAATCAATCAGGCAGACAACATGGGATTCGGTATCCGGGTGGAGAACCTGCGCAAGGTGCTGGAAACCGTGCACGAACTTGACCGCGACACGTTCCACGTGCAGTGCGAGAGTTGCGACGAACTGATTTCAACTTCGGACGAATATTGTTCCTCCTGCGGAGAAAAACTGCCGGAAGGAATTTTCGAGGAATACCATGCCTCGCCGCTGACCGAGTTCTGCGAGGGAGCCATCGAACAAATGGGAATCAATCCCATTCTGGCCCGCGACGGATACGAGGCGTGGTGTTTCCACAAGGGTAGTTCGGAGATACGCGTCTTTGTCTATAACAAAGCCTACCTCTTCATGGTTTCGCCCGTCAATCTCATGCCCAAGAAAGACGTGGAAAAAGTGTTGGACTACATGCTCAGTACGGACTTCCATCCTTACAAAATGGGCGTTGACGGAAGGCAGATTTACCTGATGTACCGCATCCACCTCTCCGATATAACAGAAAAGTATGAAGACAGCATTCGCCAAAACATGGTCAACCTTGCGATGACAGCGGACGAGATGGACAATATGCTTGTCGAGCAGTTCGGCTGCGAGTTTTCGGCATACAGCAAACAGGACAACGAATGAGTTGACAAAATAACGGGCCCTCAAGGGCAATGAAAATCCATTCTCTTTCTTTTCTCCAAAGGGAATGGCGAGGACAAAAAAAATGCCTCCCAAAGTCGGACATCCGCTCTTTGGGAGGCATTTCGATCATGCGATTTATTTAGAATCGATAGTCCACACCTACACCGAACACTTTGTTCGTGCGGTCATAGACACTCGTCATCGTGGTGGTTTGCTTCGTATATTTGCTGTAGTCTGTCCAGAAGTAGGCCACATTCAGCGCAAGTTTCTCCGAAAGATTGACTTTGCCGCCCAGGCCCACGGAATAAGAATCGCACGAGAAACTCGTGTCGCTCTGAAAGTCATCGCTCAGGCCGTAATCGGTACGCTGAACCCCCGCACTCAGCGAGAAACGCTTCGTCACGTCCCATTCCACGCCGGCCAAGTATTCGTGCGTACCTCTCGTCAGCGTCTTTTGCTTATCACCGGCCATGCCCGCTTGCTTATCGAAGAAATGATGATACTCCACCGAGGCACGCAGAGTGGGAAGAATTTCATAACCTGCGGCGACAGTCAGCAATGCGGGAATGTCGTTGGGTGTGTTCACGCCGTTGCGGTAGGCTTCCAAGGCGCCTTCCGTCCCGTTCACCACGTTCTTGTGCGTATCGTTCTCGATGTTCAATTTGGTCAGGAACTCATATTTCAGGCCGATATTCAGTTTGCCGAATTTCATGTCGGCACCAAGAATGGGCGTCACTCCCCAACCCGTTTGGTCGCAGTCGAGCTCTATGGAAGAAAGCACGGTTCCGTTATCCTTTCTTGCGGCCGTAAGAAAGCCCTCGTAACCACCGCTGAAGTAATTCATCCGGCCTCCGGCAAAAACGGAAATCCGGTCCGTGATGAGGTAGGAAGCACCGAGCTGTGTGCCGAAGATATATTGTCTTCCGTCCATGGCGCTGTTAATCGAATACATCTGCGGGGTGAGCAGTCCGCCGCTCTGTTGGCGGATGCCGCTCATGACCATGGCATCGAACATCGGCAGACCGTTGTTGAACGAAGCCTTGCCGCCTCCGCCCACAATGGCGAAACTTCCGGAGATAACCCATTTGCCGTTCTTATATGCCGCCTGCAAGCTGGGAATCACCGGCGCGGAAGCCGTTCCCTTATAATGACGCGTGTTGCCTTCTTCGGGGAAAAGCGGAAAAGTGGCGTCGATCAGACGAGTCTGATAGGCACTCTGGAAATTCACGGACATATACAATCCGTCTTTGGGAAGAAAAGACAATCCGGCCGGATTGCTATATACGCCGTCGATGTCGATCGAAGCACCGCGGGCAATCATACGAAGGAAAGATACATGTTGGTTCGTATTGGTCAGGTATCCGCCTGCTGAAGTTGTAATTGAAACCATCAGCATGACGATGCTAATCAAGGAAATTTTTCTCATTGAAGTATAATTTAGTATTGTTTCGGGCGCAAAGGTAGTACAATATTGCACACTGCAAACATTTTTGAGCAAGTATTCCGTTTTCACCTCAGGAAAGGAGAAGAATCGAAACCGTTTCCGGTGAAACCGTCTGCCAATCTTCCGAAAACATCCGGGAACAAAAGCCCCGTTTCAACTGTTGTTAATTCAAGACCAATCATGATGAAACTGATTTACATCTACCACAGTGGCTTCGCCATCGAAATCGAAGGCGCAGGAACCATCATTATCGACTATTACAAAGACTCGTCCGATACGCTCTACAACCGGGGCGTCGTTCACGACGATCTGCTTAAACGGCCGGGCAGGCTCTATGTTCTGGCCACCCATTTCCACCCCGACCATTTCAACAAAGAAGTGCTTCAGTGGCAAACACTACGGAAGGAAGAAACTCACTATATCTTCTCGAAAGACATCCTGAAGCATCGCCGGGCCCGGGCCGATGAAGCCGTTTATCTGAAGAAAGGCGACCGCTACGATGACGGCACGCTGCGTGTACTCACATTCGGTTCGACCGACGTGGGCAGTTCTTTCCTCATCGAAGCGGGAGGATGGCGCATCTTCCATGCGGGCGATCTGAACAACTGGCATTGGAGCGAAGAATCGAACGAGGAACAAATACGCAAGGCCGAAGGCGATTATCTGACCGAGTTGCACGATCTGAAGAAACAAGTGTCCGAAGTGGATTTGGCACTCTTCCCCGTGGACAGAAGAATGGGCAAAGACTATGCAAAAGGAGCCCGGCAATTCATCGAACAGATAAAAACCACTATATTTGCGCCCATGCACTTCGGCGAAGATTACGAAGGAGGAAATGCTTTTCGCGCAACGGCCGAAGCCGCGGGAGTACGCTTCATCACCATCGCCCGCAGAGGAGAAACATTTGAACTGAATAAATAACACATCCATCGATTTCTTATGAAGAATCACAAAAACAAACCGATGATGCTGATCGCCGCATGGCTTTTTGTCTGTGTGCCGACAGTGTTGCATGCCGAGAGTGGCGATGACAAAAAAGACGACACGCGCTACTTGAAAGGAGCCGTTCCCGAAGTGGACGGAAAAGTGGTCTTCTCCGAAGAGCTCAAACTACCGGGTAAAACGGCGAAGCAAGTGTATGACGCCACACTGGAATGGATGAGCACACGATTGGCCAAAAACAAGAACGACGAAAGCCGCGTGGTCTTCACCAACGAGGAAGAAGGTTCGATTGCGGGCATCGGCGAGGAGTGGATAGTTTTCAGCTCCACGGCACTGTCCCTGGACAGAACGCTGGTGAACTACCAGCTCACGGCCACATGCCGGGAAGGCAGTTGCCTGCTCCGCATCGAAAAAATCCGATTCACCTACCGCGAAAAAGAGAAATACAAAGCCGAGGAGTGGATCACCGATCGGTATGCGCTGAACAAAGCCGGAACGAAACTTGTGCGCGGCTTGGCTAAGTGGCGACGGAAAACAGTCGACTTCGCCGACAGCATGCTGAGCGATGCGGCGACGGCACTTGGCGTTTCCGTTTCGGGAACGACGCAGCCGGTTGTTTCCGCTCCGACCGACCGGACACCGACTTATGAAGAATTCGATCCGAATCAGATGCCGAACGAAGCCTTTGCACTCATCGGAAAAGGCACGCTGGTCGTCAACGTGAAAGTGGGGCACTTCAACGAAACGAGCATGGTGGCGGAAGCAGGTGGAGCCCTCGGCTATCTGTCGGGCAAACCCACGGCATACTTCACCTTGAAACCGACACAATCGCACGATCTCGTCGAAAAAGCCGAAGAATATACGCTGTTTGTTTACGAGCCGGGAAATACCACCGACGCCAAAGTGGTCATTTCCTGTAAGAAAGTTCCCGGACAGGTGGCCGTTCAATCCGACGGATCACGCACTTACACGGGAGAAATCATTAAGTTCCGCATGAGATCCAACTAATCTTCAACACGCTGTTTTTATGGAAATCAAAGCACGATTCGATCATTTCAACATCAATGTCACCGATTTGGCGCGCAGCATCGCTTTCTACGGCCAAGCACTCGGACTCAAAGAGCATCATCGGAAAGAAGCCGCCGACGGGTCATTCATTCTTGTTTACCTGACCGACGAACAGACGGGATTCCTCTTGGAGTTGACTTGGCTCAGAGATCATTCCGCTCCCTACGATTTGGGAGAGAACGAAAGCCACTTGTGTTTTCGTGTGGCCGGCGATTATGAAGAGGTGCGCAAGTATCACAAGTCGATGAATTGCGTCTGCTTCGAAAACACCTCCATGGGGCTTTATTTCATCAACGACCCCGACGGGTATTGGATCGAGGTACTTCCCGTGAAATAAACCCGCATCGGGAGAAGTCCTCATGCCGGCTTACAAGAAGCCCCATGCTTTGTACGACGATACAGGCATGGGGCTTTTTGCATAAAACTTCCGGACGGCACATCATTTGTTTTTGTGCCGGTTGGCTCGCTTCTTGCGGATATCCGCTTTCATCTTGGCCGCGCCCGAACCGTGAGTGCCACGTATATAGGTCGCCTTCTTGGCCTTCGTTTTCACTTTTGCTTCTTCTTTCGGCTTGTCTTTCTGTCCTTTGAAGACGATGCCGCCGAGGATGGCTTCTTCTATACTCATCGTTATTGGTAGATTTGCTGTTCGGCGGCAAAGATATGAATTTTGACGCTTGATACGGCATATTCCGATTCAGGAATAACAGCCACGGCCCGACGGGCATTCTTGAAATCGGATACCCCGGAGGAATCGGGTTTTCATTCCGACTCTCTCCGATCCGATGCCGGACTTATGCCTTGTTCTCAGGGCGTAAGCCACGAACGGTTGCGGCCGTCTGCCACATTTCGCTTTCCCGCAGTTGCCGGAGTTCCTCGTTCAGTTTTTCGCGATAGTCGGGTTTTGAATTGCTGTCTATGGAAATCTGAGCCTCGTTACCGCTCTTCACACTTTCGTAAAGACGACGCATCACGGGTTTTATGGCGTCATGGAACGGCCCCATCCAGTCGAGTGCTCCGCGTTGTGCCGTGGTGGAGCAGTTGGCGTACATCCAGTCCATTCCGTTCTTGGCGAAGAGAGGCATGAGCGACTGTGTAAGTTCCTCCACCGTTTCGTTGAAAGCCTCCGACGGTGTGTGCCCGTTTTCACGCAAAACTTCATATTGAGCCAGCAACAATCCTTGTATGGCTCCCATCAGCGAGCCGCGTTCGCCGGTCAAATCGGAATAGACTTCGCGTTCAAAAGTGGTTTCAAACAAATAGCCCGATCCCACACCGATGCCCAGCGAGACGACACGCTCGAAAGCGCGCCCCGTGGCATCCTGAAATATAGCGTATGACGAATTCAGCCCGCGTCCTTCAAGGAACATCGTGCGCAGGGAAGTGCCCGAACCTTTCGGAGCAACCAGAATGACATCGACATCCGCCGGCGGAACAATTCCCGTGCGCTCCTTATACGTGATGCCGAAACCATGCGAGAAGTAGAGTGCTTTACCCGAAGTGAGATTTTTCTTTATAACGGGCCACACTTCGATCTGCGCCGCATCCGAGAGCAAATACTGAATGATGGTTCCGCGCCGGCAGGCTTCGTCGATGTCGAACAGCGTTTCTCCCGGAATCCATCCGTCGGCTACGGCTTTCTCCCAAGTCTTTCCGCCCTTGCGTTGTCCGACGATGACGTTGAAACCGTTATCGCGCAGATTCAGCGACTGTCCGGGTCCCTGTACGCCATAACCGATCACGGCAATCGTTTCGTTTTTCAATACTTCACGTGCTTTCTCCAAAGAAAATTCATCGCGGGTTACTACATTTTCCATAACGCCGCCAAAGTTCATTTGTGCCATACTTTCAGAATTTGAGTGTATAATTGTGGTTGATTTTATTAGATCATTGAAAATTGATTTTTGCACGACAAACCGTTTCGTTTCCGTGCTTTCTGACTTCTACGTGATACTCGTTTTCCGTCGTTTGTTCTCTGTAGAACGTCAGTTCGTCTCCGTAATGACTCTCGGCCACGTAGGCTATTTCGAAGCGTCGCACGCGTTTTTCCCGATATTGATCGAGAGGAAACAAGTCCAACACGTGTTCGATGTAGCGGATGCTGTTGACATGTCCGTTGACATCAATGTCGCTGTATTTGGCCGTACGCACGGCCAGCGGTTTCTCGTCGGAAACTTTGATGCGGGAGGGTTTCTCGATGGGGCAAGGTTCGTCGCACACATAGTCCATGATACTTCCTTCGTGTATGCTCAGCAAATCGGCCGGTTTGCGCGTGTTCAGGTTGATCATGGCCCATACGGAACGCGCATAGCCCATTTTTCGTCCTTGGCTGTCGGTCACGGAAAAATTACGGTCGGTAAACAGGCGGTAGACATTCTCCACCCAGGTTTGCACGGAAAAGGATTCATACTGCCGGGGCATTTCGAACATTTCGATGGCCAAACGAGAGAGTACCCAAGTGTAATTTTCTTCGTTCAGCGTTGCGATACCGAAGTTTCGTTCCGTGGAATGAAAGCCGGCACTGTTGAGCAAATGATTGCCCAGCACACCCCAGGTAAGATGGCCGTTGAAGTCGACATGAAACGGTTCGGCGATAAAAGAATAGGAACCGATTTTGCTGTTCTTACTCATGGCTCCGCGATTTGGATTGTTGATAGACAGACTCCCGACGCCGGAGAAAATCGCTCACCCTCTCCAAGCTGCCTGTGGTAATGGCCACTCTTCCCGAACGCACAAACTGCAATACGCCGTTCAGTTTCGTCAGTTCTTCGTTGAGCGATGTGATGTCTTCCCCAAAACCGTTTTTCTCGACAATGAGGTACGTTTCGTTCACTTCCACGATGCGGGCATTGTAGCGACGGATTACGCATGAAGCCTCGGGATTGTTGATGAATACCGGAGTCGATACTTTGTAGAGAGCGATTTCATGCGAGTAAATCTCATCTTCAGTGAAGTAATTCGCCTGAATAACATCTATCTTTTTCTCGATCTGCTTCACGATTATTTCGATGGTATCTTTGTCCGTAAAAGTCGTAATGGTATATTTATGCACCCCCGGTATGGATGAAGCCGACACATTGAGGCTTTCGATGTTGATTTGCCGGCGTGTGAATACGGCGGTGACTTGATTGAGCAATCCGGCTATGTTCTCCGAGTGAACAAGGATGGTATATAGTTTCTTTTCATTCATAATAACAAGGTATATTTAATTCAAAGAGGTTCTCAGCACTCCAGCATCATCCGGTCGACCGACTCTCCGGGAGGTGTCATCGGCATAACGTTTCCTTCTTCCTCAACGTAGGCTTCGAGCAGGAAAGGCCCGTCTGTTTTCAGCATTTCCCCGACTGCCTCTTGTAGTTCCTCGCGAGCGGATATGCGACGCGAGGGGATGCCGTAGGCCGTCGCAATCTGTTGATAATCGGGATTCAGCATCGGAGTGAAGGAGTATCTTCCGCCGAAAAACATGGCTTGCCACTGGCGGACATTACCCAGATAATTATTGTTCAGGCAGATCATCTTCACCGGAATTCGATGTTCCATTATGGTTCCCAATTCCTGAATATTCATCTGAAGTCCGCCGTCGCCCATGAAGGCACAGACCGTGCGGTCGGGACGGGCGAAAGCCGCACCGATGGCGGCAGGCAAGCTGAAGCCCATGGTTCCGTGTCCGCCCGAAGTCAGGATACTTCTCGGTTGCGAGAATTTGAAATAGCGAGCCGCCATCATCTGATTCTGCCCCACGTCCGTCACGAGAATTCCTTGGTGATGGGTGGCCTCGCTAACGGCATGCACCACTTCTCCCATAGTCAATTCTTTTTTCTGCGGAAAGAGTTCGGGACGGATGACCCGTTCTTCCTCAATCCGTTCGTAAGTCTTAAAACTGTCGACCCATTCCGTATGCTCAGCCGCATGCAGCAGACGGGTAACCGCCCGCAACGTTTCCTTGCAATTTCCCAACACGGGCACATCGACCTTGACGTTTTTGTTGATTTCACCCGGATCGATGTCGAAATGAATGATCTTCGCCTGTTTGGCATAGTTGGCCAATTTTCCGGTTACGCGATCATCGAAACGCATACCGACGGCAATCAATACGTCGCACTCGTTCGTATTGATGTTCGGACCAAGGTTGCCGTGCATGCCGAGCATGCCTTTATTCAGCGGATGGGCCGAAGGCAGTACGGAAAGCCCGTGCAGCGTGCAACCCGCGGGCAAATCGGCTTTTTCAATGAACGCGAGCAATTCTTCCTGAGCATTGCCC
>JBHAEN010000144.1:0-5186 GCA_041855645.1 Bacteroides sp.
AGGTAATAACAAAGCCCCAGCTTGTGAAAGTCGGGGCTTTGTGCATAAAAAAAGAGGTGTGCATTTTGACACACCTCCTCTTTTATGGCTTTTGTCCGATGCTGTATTCCTCGATGCCTCGATTATGCTTTCGAAGGAAAGTCCGTGTCCGGTGTGCAAACTGCTCCATGCCGTGGCGGGCGGAAACGGCAAGAGAATCGGATGGAAAATCCACAGGCAGAATATAGTAATTCTTCTTTCCGGTTTGTACCGGACGTCCTGTCCAGACAAGGCTGTAATTACAATTGTGCAATCGGGTGGCGATGCTGTCTTTGATGAGGGTCATCCGCAACATCATACCACCATCGGTATGGGGCTTCGACTGGTTTGAGATGTAATTTCCCAACGAATAAGCCACGATGTGACGTTTCCTTTGCAAGCTGTCCGTAAGCACCTCGACAGGTTGTATCACATGTGGATGCGCGCCAACGATGTGATCCACCCCGTTGCCCAGCATCCATACGGCAAGTTCCCTCTGTGCCGAGTCGGGCAGTCTTTGGTATTCATTGCCCCAATGCAGGCAGGCAATGATAGCGTCGGGATGAAGTTCGCGACAAGCGGCAATATCTTTAGAAATGGTCGTGGTGTCCATGAAATTTACGCAATTCGGAGGAGTGACGGGAATGCCGTTTGTACCGTACGTATAGGCCAATAAGGCTATTTTCAATCTTCCTTTCTGAAGAAGCAGGGGACTTTTTTGCATACGATCTTCGGAAGAATGATACGTACCCACACGCTTTATCCCTATCGAGTCGATGAGTCGAAGTGTACGTTCGAGTCCCTTCCGGCCGCGATCGAGACAATGATTATTGGCCGTGGTGAGAACATCGAATCCGGCATCGTGTAACCCGAAGAGCAATTCGTCGGGTGCACTGAACATGGGATAACCGCTATACGGAATTCCGCCCAATGTGCATTCCAAATTGGCCACGGCAAAATCGGCCTTACCGATTTCGTCACGTACCCACTTGAAACAAGGTGAATAATCGTATCCGTTCGCGTTCTTTGCGGCACGCACTTGCGGCAAATGCTGCATGACATCGCCTGCAAAAAGCAAACTCACGGTATCGGTTTGCACAAAAAGACTGTCCGTTTCTGTATTCTTCGCCGAGGGTTTACGACCGGATATGCAGGAGAAAAGCAGAAACAGAGCGATAAAACTGAAAAACGATTTCATGAATAGATGGCTTTCCGAGCGGCCAAAAGCGTGTTTTTCATCAGCGAAACGATGGTCATCGGGCCTACTCCTCCCGGAACAGGCGTGATGTATGCACACTTGGGAGCCACCTCATCGAAGAGAACATCACCCGTAAGTTTGAATCCCGACGGGCGGGTGGCATCGGGGACACGTGTCGTACCCACGTCGATGACCACGGCTCCTTCTTTTACCATGTCTGCCTTGACAAAATGAGGCTGTCCCAATGCGGCAATAAGAATATCCGCTTCGCGACACTCTTTCAGCAAGTCTTTGCTCCGGCTGTGGCAGACAGTCACTGTGGCGTCTCCGGGATAGGCTTTTTGCATCATCAACGAAGCGACGGGCTTACCCACAATGTTGCTCCGACCGAGCACCACGCATTTCTTTCCGGAAGTTTCTATGCGATATCGTTTCAACAGTTCAAGGATGCCATAGGGAGTGGCCGACACGTAACAGGGTAATCCGATAGACATTCGTCCCACATTGACGGGATGAAATCCGTCTACGTCTTTGCGATAATCGATGGTTTCGATCACTTTCTGTTCGGAGATGTGCTTCGGCAAGGGCAGTTGCACGATAAACCCGTCGATGTCGGGGTTTTCATTCAGCTCACGCACCTTGGCCAGCAATTCCTCTTCGGTCACCGTATCTTCATAACGGATGAGAGAAGATCCGAAACCACAAGCCTCACAGGCTTTGACTTTGGACTCCACGTATGTTTCGCTTCCACCATCATGCCCCACGAGGATGGCGGCCAAGTGCGGACGTTTACCTCCCTGAGCGATTATTTCGGCCACTTCGGCCGCAATTTCCTGTTTGATTTGCGCTGCAATAGCTTTTCCGTCTATTAAATTCATGGTTATTCAATGGGTGTGTATTCGTTAATCTTACCTTATCGTTTCAACCGGGGCATCATCATTCTACCCATTTTGCTACCCGTGGCCAGTTTCATCATCTTGCGGGTCTGTTCGAACTGCTTCAGCAATCGATTCACCTCCTGAATGGAAGTACCGCTGCCTTTGGCAATTCGGTTGCGACGCGATCCGTTCAGTATGTCCGGATTCGACCGCTCTTTCGGAGTCATGGAATGGATGATGGCTTCAATGCTTTTGAACGCACTGTCGTCTATGTCAAGATCCTTAACGGCCTTGCCCAATCCGGGAATCATGGACGCAAGTTCCTTGATGTTTCCCATCTTCTTAATCTGAGCTATCTGACCGAGAAAATCATTGAAGTCGAATTGGTCTTTCGCAATCTTCTTCTGAAGCCGTTTGGCTTCTTCCTCGTCGTATTGTTCCTGAGCACGCTCCACGAGAGATACGATATCGCCCATGCCGAGAATACGATCGGCCATACGAACGGGGTGGAACTGATCGATGGCTTCGAGTTTCTCTCCTGTTCCCACAAATTTGATGGGCTTATTGACCACCGAACGGATGGAGAGCGCCGCACCACCGCGAGTGTCACCGTCGAGCTTTGTCAGGACAACGCCGCTGAAGTCTAAGCGATCGTTAAATTCTTTTGCCGTGTTCACGGCATCCTGCCCGGTCATGGAGTCGACGACGAAAAGGATTTCATCGGGATTGACGGCTGTCTTGATGGCCGCGATTTCGGTCATCATCTCCTCGTCGACGGCCAAACGGCCGGCCGTATCGACAATCACCAAATCATAGCCTTTGGTCTTTGCTTCCTGAATGGCATGCAGGGCGATTTCCACCGGTTTCTGATTGCCCGGTTCGAAATAGACAGGAACTTCGATTTGTTCGGCCAGCACACGAAGCTGTTCGATAGCCGCGGGACGATAAACGTCGCAAGCCACCAGCAAAGGTCTGCGGTTTTTCTTCGTTTTCAACAAACGCGCCAACTTTCCGGAGAAGGTGGTTTTACCCGAACCTTGCAAACCCGACATCAGAATGACGGCAGGCCGACCGTTCAGGTTAATCTCTTCGGTTTCTCCTCCCATGAGACGAGTCAGCTCGTCGTGTACGATTTTCACCATCAGCTGGCTCGGCTTCACTGCCGTGAGCACGTTTTGGCCGAGTGCTTTCTCCTTCACGCTGTCGGTAAAATTCTTGGCCACTTTGTAGTTCACGTCAGCGTCAAGCAAAGCCTTACGCACGTCTTTCAGAGTTTCCGCCACATTGATTTCGGTAATTTTACCTTCACCTTTCAGGATTTTGAATGACCGTTCTAATCTTTCGCTTAAATTATCGAACATAGTTATAGTTACTGTTTTTCTGTGATTGAGGTTGCAAATGTACGAAATACTACTGTAAGTTAAATACTTTTATGTTGCCATTTTGCCCTCTTCAAATAAATATAACTGGTGATGAACAACAGACCGTAGTAAAGGGTTTCGATGGTGAAACAAACTTCCACCGAAGCACGAAGCCACATACCGACCAATACGATGAATCCTCCGTAAACAATCAAAGCAATGATTTCCAGCCAAAGAGCCGCCTGCGTATTGCCCGTACCCGAGATACCGTTGAAGTAGATGCTCCCCACAGAAGCAATGAGCATGGCGACACAAATCACGTATACCGAAGGAACAGAAGCCAGCAACAAGGCTTGATCGGATGTATAGACCGAAAGCAAAGAATGTGAAAACAAGACAAGAAGCAGTACCAATCCGCACATTATATAGAAAGAAAAACGGGCTATTCTTCGGATGAGCAGCAGAACACGCCCTGTGCCTTCCGAACCGATCATATTGCTGACTAAAGAGTTACAGGTTGTGGAAAGAGCATGTATAGGAATCAGCAGCAACATGTAGATGCTTCGTATGATGTTGGCGATGGCCAATTCCCGTTCACCAAGTCGTTCCACGGCAATAAAGAAAATGTACCATGTTCCCATCGAAAGGAAGTATTGAAGCATCGTAAAGCTCGATATGCCGAGCACCTTCATCAACAAGGCTCCACTGAATCGGCTCAACCGGTTGAGCCCGAACTTCTTCAGATCGACAGTCACATAAGTGCAAACCAAGAAGAAGAGAACAGAAGAGGCTTCCGCTATGACCGAAGCGATGGCGGCTCCCTTGATGCCCAGTTCGGGAAGTCCCAAGTTGCCGAAAATCAGTCCGTAATCAAGCACGACATTGATTAAAGCCATAATCAGCGCATTTACGGTAAGTACCTTTGTCCGGGTGATGCCGATATACAATGCCCTGAACATGACGTTGACGGCGGAAAAGAAAAAACCATAGATACGCCAATCCAGAAACTCCATGGTGGCATCATAGATGGCCGGGGAAGAAACCAGCATTTGCATGATCCGCCCACCGAGCGAACGGGTGAAAAGGAACATGATCAAAGCCAAAATCAACAGAAACACCACGCCCTGTGTCATGACAGGACCGACTTCTGTATAATTGCCTTCACCGTTTCGCCGGGCAATCACGATTTGAGAACCGGTACTGAACCCGAACGCCACCACAAACACACACATGTAAAACAGACCGCCCATTGCCGAAGCGCCCAAAGCAACTTCACCGACATGGCCTAAAAAGGCCGTGTCGGTGACATTGATGACACTCTGCGCCAACAAGCTGAGCAGAATGGGGTAACTAACGTTCCAAATATGCTTGTTTCCGTACATGAAATCAGCCGTTCATACTCATCAGAAATTCGTCGTTGTCTTTCGTCTTTTCCAAACGGTCTTTCACAAAGTCCATGGCCTCCATCGGGTTCATGTCCGACAAATACTTGCGAAGAATCCACATGCGGTCAAGCGTGGTCTTATCGAGAAGCAGGTCGTCTCTGCGGGTGCTCGATGCAACGATGTTAACCGCGGGGAAGATGCGCTTGTTCGAAAGATTGCGATCGAGTTGCAATTCCATGTTGCCCGTTCCCTTAAATTCTTCAAAGATCACTTCATCCATCTTCGAACCGGTATCGATCAATGCCGTGGCGATGATGGTGAGCGAACCGCCGTTCTCGATGTTACG
>JBHAEN010000145.1:0-15471 GCA_041855645.1 Bacteroides sp.
AAAAGACCGGCATGTAAAAATCAGGGTGTCGAACGATGATTTTCCCGTTATAAAGTCTATCTTTGTTTCCGAGTAGTAACCCCATAGCACCCAAGCCATGTATACGATACAAGCCAATCCCAGCGGAACACGCAGCATCAAGGTGTCCGACGAGCATTTCAAAACCATCGAAAAGTACGCCTTATTCAGGCATCTGATAGACAGCACGGGACTCATCGACGAGAACGTGCTGGAGAAATTGCGGCTCAACATCCGCTCCCTCATCGCCGGACAAGAGGATGACGGCAAAGAATTGCTCGATCTCTGCATCGACGTCATTTACCACAACAACATGAAAGCCTACGGCCTGCAACAGCTTATCCAAAGCTACCTCAACTGGATGGCGGAGCAGGACGGCGATGATGATGAAGAATAACAGCCGATGACTACCGTAGACACCTGCGACACAAAAGGATACAGTCCGTTGATACCGGCCGTGAAGGCGATTTGTTCCCTGCCCGAAGGCGAGGTCGTGGAAATTGTCATGAACAAAACCGATGCCTTTCAGGACCTGAAAGAGTATCTCGCAGAGCGAGGAACGGGCTTCAGAGAAATTTACGAAGGCAATCGCATGACGGTGCAGTTTACGATAACATCCGCCCTGCGATAAAAAATTTCGCCGTATGCGGATGGCGAAGAGAGCGACCCGTTCGCATTGCCTTTCCGAAAAAAAAACGTACTTTTGCGGGCGTTACACGCACCTATATTATATCATCCATGAGCAACCAGCGATACATGATGCGGGGCGTCAGCGCATCGAAAGAGGATGTGCACAACGCCATCAAAAACATCGACAAGGGTATTTTCCCCAAAGCATTCTGCAAAATCATTCCCGACATATTGGGCGGCGACCCCGATTATTGTAACATCATGCACGCCGACGGCGCCGGAACCAAGTCGTCACTGGCCTACATGTACTGGAAAGAAACGGGCGACCTTTCCGTGTGGAAGGGCATAGCGCAGGATGCACTCATCATGAACATCGACGATTTGCTTTGCGTGGGGGCGGTGGACAACATCCTCGTTTCCTCCACCATCGGACGCAACAAGTTGCTCATCCCGGGTGAAGTCATCTCCGCCATCATCAACGGAACCGACGAGCTTCTGGCCGAACTGCGTGAAATGGGCGTGGGCGTCTACGCCACCGGGGGCGAAACCGCCGACGTGGGCGATCTGGTACGCACCATCATCGTCGACTCCACGGTAACGTGCCGCATGAAACGTGCCGACGTCATCGACAATGCCAACATTCGTCCGGGCGACGTCATCGTCGGTCTGGCCTCTTACGGGCAGGCCACCTACGAAAAGGAATACAACGGCGGAATGGGCAGCAACGGACTGACCAGCGCACGCCACGACGTATTCGCCAAATACCTGGCCGAGAAATACCCCGAAAGCTACGACGACGGCGTCCCCTCCGAACTGGTCTACTCCGGCAAGCTGAAACTCACGGACAGCGTGGATAATTCGCCGCTCGACGCCGGAAGGCTGGTGCTCTCCCCCACCCGCACCTACGCACCCGTGGTGAAAAAGCTGCTCGACACGTTGCGCCCGCAAATCCACGGCATGGTGCATTGTTCCGGAGGCGCACAGACCAAAATCCTGCATTTCGTCGATAACGTGCGCGTGATCAAAGACAACCTGTTTCCCGTTCCTCCGCTGTTCAAAACCATTCGCGAACAAAGCGGAACGGAATGGGCCGAAATGTACAAGGTGTTCAACATGGGACACCGCCTCGAAATCTATCTCTCGCCCGAACACGCGAAGGAGGCGATTGCCATCTCCGAATCGTTCGGCATCCCCGCCCAAGTCGTGGGACACGTGGAAGAGAGCGACAAGAAAGAATTGATCATCCGGAGCGAGTTCGGAGAATTCATCTACTAAATCCAATATTTCCACCGAATGGCAGATCAAAACACCCTGTTAAATAAGCTCGACGGCCTTGTGCCCCGTTTCGAGGAGATTTCAACCCTCATCACCGACCCCGGTGTAATAGCCGATCAAAAGCGATACGTCAAACTGACCAAAGAATATAAAGAACTGGACGACCTGATGAAAGCCCGCAAAGAGTACATCGCGCTGCTGGGCAACATCGAGGAGGCCAAGGAAATTTTGGGAAACGAATCGGACGCCGACATGCGCGAAATGGCGAAAGAAGAAATGGACATCAGTCAGCAACGGCTGCCCAAGCTCGAAGAAGAAATAAAGCTGATGCTCGTGCCCGCCGATCCGCAAGACGGCAAAAACGCCATTCTTGAAATACGCGGGGGAACGGGAGGCGACGAAGCGGCCATCTTCGCAGGCGACCTCTTTCGGATGTATGCCAAATATTGCGAGTCCAAAGGTTGGAAGCTCGAAGTGTCCAGTGCCAACGAAGGTACGGCGGGAGGCTACAAAGAAATCGTTTGCAGCGTTACGGGCGACAACGTCTACGGCACGCTGAAATACGAATCGGGCGTACACCGCGTGCAACGTGTTCCCGCCACGGAAACGCAAGGACGCGTGCACACATCGGCGGCATCAGTGGCCGTACTCCCCGAAGCCGAAGAGTTCGATGTAGTGATCAACGAAGGCGAAATCAAGTGGGACACCTTCCGGAGCGGCGGAGCCGGCGGACAGAACGTGAATAAAGTGGAGTCCGGCGTACGCCTGCGTTACATCTGGAAGAATCCGAACACCGGAGTGGCCGAAGAAATACTGATCGAATGTACCGAAACACGCGATCAACCCAAAAACAAAGAACGGGCATTGGCGAGGCTGCGCACATTCATCTACGACAAAGAGCATCAGAAATACATCGACGACATCGCCTCGAAGCGCAAAACGATGGTTTCCACTGGCGACCGATCGGCCAAAATACGCACCTACAACTATCCGCAGGGACGCATCACGGACCACCGCATCAACTACACCATATATAATCTGTCGGCCTTCATGGACGGAGACATTCAGGACTGCATCGACCACCTCATCGTGGTTGAAAACGCAGAACGCCTGAAAGAAAGCGAACTGTAAGCAAAGAAGATGACGGATTACGAACCCTAAAATCACGAACCATTATGAATAGAGAAGAATTATACGAAAACATAAAACGTAAGAAATCCTTTTTATGCGTGGGCTTGGATACGGACATCCGCAAGATTCCCGCACATCTGCAAAAGGAGGAAGATCCCCTGTTCGCGTTCAACAAGGCAATTATAGATGCCACTGCCGACCTTTGCATCGCCTACAAACCCAACCTCGCCTTTTATGAAAGCATGGGGGTCAAAGGCTGGATTGCTTTCGAGAAGACGGTTAAGTACATCAAAGACAATCATCCCGACCAATTTATCATCGCCGACGCCAAACGCGGCGACATAGGCAACACGTCGAGCATGTATGCCCGCACTTTTTTTGAAGAGCTGGACATCGATTCGGTCACGGTGGCTCCTTATATGGGAGAAGACAGCGTGACCCCGTTTTTGTCTTACGCAAACAAGTGGGTCATCCTATTGGCACTCACTTCCAACAAAGGTTCGCATGATTTTCAACTGACGGCCGATGCCGGGGGCGAACGGCTCTTTGAAAAAGTATTGCGCAAATCGCAGGAATGGGCAGACGCCGACCGCATGATGTATGTGGTGGGAGCCACGCAAGGCCGCGCATTTGCGGAAATCCGCCAAATCGTCCCCGACCATTTTCTGCTTGTGCCCGGCGTAGGAGCTCAAGGCGGTTCGCTCGAGGAAGTATGCCGATACGGGATGAACGGCATGTGCGGTCTTATCGTCAATTCTTCGCGCGGCATCATCTATGCCGATTCGACCGAAAGATTCGCCGAGGCAGCCCGCCAAGCAGCCAAAGAAATGTGCGGAGAAATGGAAAAAGAGTTGAATAAATAAGCGTGACACCTTGTACGAAAGAAAGATAATCAACGATCCGGTATTCGGATTCATCCATATTCCCAAAGGCCTGCTGTATGACATCGTACGGCATCCTTTGTTGCAACGGCTCAACCGCATCAAGCAAGTCGGACTTTCTTCCGTTGTTTATCCGGGAGCGCAACACACCCGTTTCCAACACTCTCTGGGTGCTTTCTACCTGATGAGCGAAGCCGTTGCAAATCTGCGGCTGAAAGGAAACTTTATTTTCGACAGTGAAGCGGAGGCCGTGCAAGCGGCCATACTGATGCACGACATCGGCCACGGACCTTTCTCGCACGTGTTGGAAAACACCATCGTCCGGGGTGTTTCGCACGAAGAAATCTCTCTGCTGCTCATGGAGCGCATGAACAAAGAAATGAACGGACGACTCAGCCTCGCCATCCGGATATTCAAGGATGAATACCCCAAACGCTTCCTGCACCAGTTGGTCAGCGGACAACTCGACATGGACCGCCTCGACTATTTGCGACGCGACAGCTTTTACACCGGAGTTACCGAAGGAAACATCGGCTCGGCACGCATCATCAAGATGCTCGATGTGGCCGACGACCATCTCGTCGTGGAGTCGAAAGGGATCTACTCGATAGAGAATTTCCTGACGTCGCGCAGGCTGATGTATTGGCAGGTCTATCTGCATAAAACCTCCGTATCTTACGAACGAATGCTGATCAGCTCCCTCCTGCGCGCCAAAGAATTGGCTTCCATGGGTGTAGAACTGTTCGCTTCGCCCGCATTGCGCTATTTCCTGTACAATGACATTGATCAGGAAACATTTCACGCCAACCCGGAATGTCTGGAAAACTTCATTCAGCTGGACGACAATGACATCTGGACGGCCCTGAAAGTATGGAGCAATCATCCCGACAAGGTACTTTCCACCCTCAGCACGAACATGATCAACCGTAACGTATTCAAGGTGGAAATCTCCTCCGACCCCATCAGCGAGGAACGCGTGAAAGAACTCACCGATCGCATCAGCCGGGAATTGGGCATATCTTGCCACGAAGCCCGTTATTTCGTGTCCGTCCCGCGAGTGGAAAAGAACATGTACAACCCTGCCGACGACAGCATCGACATCATCTATAAAGACGGGACAATAAAAAACATAGCGGAAGCATCGGACATGCTCAACATTTCGCTGTTATCCAAAAAGGTCAAAAAATACTATCTGTGCTATCTCCGCTCATAGGGGCCGACGCCAAAATAATCGGTTCATTGTACGAATATCTGAAAAAAAAATCCGTTCTTTGTGAACTAATTCAAACGAAAATAAACGCATGGAGTTCTCGGCTAAGCAAATAGCAGCATTTATTCAAGGAGAAATCATTGGAGATGAAGACGCCAAGGTGCATACTTTCGCTAAAATCGAAGAAGGAATACCCGGTGCCATCTCTTTCCTGTCCAACCCGAAATACATTTCCTATATATACGATACCCGGTCCAGCATCGTGCTGGTAAATAAAGACTTCGTACCCGAACGAGCAGTCAAGGCCACATTGATCAAGGTGGACAATGCCTACGAGAGCCTTGCCAAACTGCTCAATCTGTACGAAACAAGCAAACCCAGGAAGCAAGGGATCGATTCCCTGGCCTTTGTTTCTCCGACAGCTAAAATCGGGGAGAACGTCTACATCGGCGCATTTGCCTACATCGGCGAAAATACCGTAATCGGTGATCACACTCAGATCTATCCGCATACCTTTATCGGCGACGGAGTCAAAGTGGGCGACCGTTGCATCCTTTACTCTCACGTAAATGTGTATCACGATTGCCGTATCGGCAATGAATGCATCTTACACTCGGGGGCAGTGATCGGCGCAGACGGATTCGGATTTGCGCCCACGGCAAACGGCTATGACAAAATTCCCCAAATCGGTATTACTGTATTGGAAGATCGCGTCGAGGTCGGAGCCAATACCTGCATCGACCGCGCCACGATGGGGGCAACTGTCATTCACAGCGGAGTCAAATTAGACAACCTGATACAGATAGCGCACAACGACCAAATCGGCGCAAACACGGTTATGGCCGCACAGGTGGGGATTGCCGGTTCAACTCAAGTCGGCGAATGGTGCATGTTCGGCGGACAGGTCGGCATAGCCGGGCACATCAACATCGGCGATCGGGTCAACTTGGGAGCTCAATCCGGCGTACCGGGCAACATCAAAGCGGGAAGCAACCTCATCGGGACACCGCCTGCCGATCCGAAAGTGTTCTTCAAAGCTTCGGCCATCCACAAACACCTGCCCGAAATGCATGCAGAACTCAAAGAGCTGCGCAAAGAAATCAACGAACTTAAACAACAATTAAATAAGTAACCCATGCTAAAACAGAAAACGCTGAAAGAGAGCTTTTCACTCAAAGGAAAAGGTCTTCACACCGGACTTGACCTAACGGTAACTTTTAATCCCGCACCGGACAATCACGGCTATAAAATTCAACGTATCGATCTGGAAGAACAACCGATTATCGACGCTGTGGCCGATAATGTGACGGAAACCACTCGCGGCACGGTACTTTCTAAAAACGGTGTTAAAGTAAGTACCATAGAACACGGCATGGCGGCTCTTTATGCGTTAGGCATTGACAACTGCCTCATTCAGGTAAACGGACCGGAGTTTCCGATTCTGGACGGCAGCGCGAAATACTACGTAGAAGAAATCGAACGAGTAGGCATCGAGGAGCAAACCGCCGTAAAAGACTTCTATATCATTAAATCAAAAATAGAATTTCGCGATGAGGAAACCGGTTCTTCCATCATCGTACTTCCCGACGAAAATTTCAGCCTTAACGTACTCGTGTCATACGACTCTCAAATACTCCCCAATCAATTTGCGACACTTGAAGACATGAGCCGGTTCAAAGAGGAAATCGCGGCAAGTCGCACTTTTGTTTTCGTACGTGAGATCGAGCCTCTTCTGGGTGCAGGCCTCATCAAAGGAGGAGATTTGGACAACGCCATAGTCATTTATGAACGGAAGATGTCGCAAGAGAATTTCGACAAGCTGGCGGATGTCATGCGTGTTCCTCGCATGGATGCGGAAAAACTGGGTTACATCAACCACAAACCTCTGGTGTGGGCCAACGAATGCGCCCGCCACAAACTGCTCGATGTCATCGGCGACCTGGCCCTGATAGGCAAACCCATCAAAGGACGCATCATCGCCACCCGGCCGGGACATACCATCAATAACAAGTTCGCCCGCCAAATGCGGAAAGAGATCCGATTGCATGACGTCCAAGCCCCGACGTACGATTGTAACCGAGAACCGCTCATGGAAGTGAATCGAATTCGCGAGCTGTTGCCTCACCGTTATCCGTTTCAACTGGTGGACAAGGTCATCGAGATTGGAGCCAATTACATTGTCGGGGTAAAGAACGTCACGGCGAACGAACCGTTTTTCCAAGGGCATTTTCCGCAAGAACCCGTAATGCCGGGCGTGCTTCAGGTGGAGGCCATGGCCCAAGTGGGTGGCTTGCTTGTGTTGAACTCGGTAGATGACCCCGCACGTTATTCCACGTATTTCATGAAGATAGACGGTGTGAAGTTTCGCCAGAAGGTCGTACCGGGAGACACGTTAATCTTCCGGGTCGAATTGCTCGCTCCCATCCGTCGCGGTGTTTCCACCATGAAAGGCTATGCCTTTGTCGGTGAGAAAGTCGTATGCGAAGCCGAATTCATGGCACAAATCGTAAAGAACAAATAACCCCAAATCTATGATAAGCCCGTTAGCATATATCCATCCCGAAGCGATCATCGGCGAGAATGTGGAGATCGCTCCTTTCGTGTTCATCGACAAAAATGTGGTAATCGGTAACCACAACAAAATAATGTCCAACGCCAGCATCTTGTATGGCTCGCGAATAGGTGACGGCAATACCATCTTTCCCGGCGCGGTGATAGGAGCCATCCCCCAGGATTTGAAGTTCAAAGGTGAGGAAACCACCGCCGAAATCGGTAACAACAACCTGATCCGCGAAAATGTCACCATCAACCGGGGAACAGCCGCCAAAGGTCGTACCGTGTTGGGCAGCAATAACCTGCTCATGGAAGGCGTACATGTGGCTCACGACACTTTCATCGGGAATGGTTGTATCATCGGCAATGCAACTAAGATGGCCGGTGAAGTGGTTATCGACGACAATGCCATCGTAAGTGCGGCGGTATTGATGCATCAGTTCTGCCGCGTTGGCGGATACGTGATGGTTCAGGGAGGATCGCGTTTCAGCAAAGACATTCCGCCGTATATCATAGCCGGACGTGACCCTATCACGTTTTGCGGAATCAACATCGTCGGTCTGCGTCGCAGAGGATTCTCCAATGAGACCATCGAGAACATCCACAACGCCTATCGCATCATCTACCAAAGCGGATTGAACACCACAGATGCGCTGAAGAAAATAGAAGATGAGTTTGAGAGAAGCACAGAGATAGACTACATCACCGACTTTATCCGTCACTCGGAACGAGGCATCGTGAAATAAAAGAACAACCCTACCAAAGTTCAACCTTATGATATACAGATTTACCATTATATCTGATGAGGTCGATGACTTCGTCAGAGAAATACAGATCGACCCGGAGGCCACGTTTTACGATTTTCACCAAGCCATCCTGCAGTCGGCCGGTTACAGCGACGACCAAATGACTTCTTTCTTCATCTGCGACGACAGTTGGGAGAAAGAGAAGGAAATAACCCTCGAAGAGATGGATAGCAATTCCGAAATAGACAGTTGGGTGATGAAAGAAACGACCATCGGCGAGTTGGTGGAAGATGAGAAACAAAAGCTCATCTACGTGTTCGACTATATGACCGAACGTTGCTTCTTCATCGAACTTTCCGAAATCATCACAGGAAAGAATCTCTCGAAACCCAAGTGTACCAAGAAAAACGGAGAAGCTCCGAAGCAGATTGTCGATTTTGAAGAAATGGCCGCTGCGGGAACTTCGATGGATTTGGACGAGAACTTCTATGGCGATCAGGACTTCGATATGGAAGACTTCGACCAAGAAGGTTTCGATATGGGAGGGAATGACGCCGCTCCTTCGTTCGAAGAATAAAGTTTTTCAACCATTGGCAATGAATCTTCGGCGGATGGGTTCGGAATGCGGCCCCACCCCCCGATGTTTCCGCCAATGGTTTATTGTTTACCTCTAATCACTTTACCGTTCTCTTGCATTCTCTTGTCGTACTCATCGGCCCCACCGGGGTAGGAAAAACGGAACTCAGCCTGCGTATCGCCGAACGTCTCGGAACGGAAATCGTTTCAGCCGACTCGCGCCAACTCTTTGCCGAGCTGAAAATAGGAACTGCGGCTCCCACCCCCGACCAACTGGCACGGGTACCTCATCATCTGGTGGGAACGTTGCGGCTGGCCGACTATTACAGCGCCGCGCAATACGAACAGGAAGCACTCGACATTCTCCAACGTCTCTTTACCCGACATGAAACCGTGGTGCTCACAGGAGGCTCCATGATGTACGTCGACGCCATCTGCAAGGGTATCGACGACATTCCCACAGTCGACGACGAAACGAGGGCATTGCTGCTGCAACGCTACGAAAGCGAAGGACTCGAACCGCTCTGTACGGAGCTTCGGCTGATGGATCCGGAATACTACCGCATCGTCGACCTGAAAAATCACAAACGGGTGATTCACGCCTTGGAAATTTGCTACATGACGGGACGTACCTACACTTCATTCCGTACGCAACGGCGTAAAGAACGCCCGTTTCGCCTCATCAAAATCGGTTTGATCCGGGAACGTGAGGAACTCTACGACCGCATCAACCGCAGGGTCGATCTCATGATGGAAGAAGGATTGCTTGAAGAGGCCCGCTCACTGTGGACATACCGTCACCTGAACTCCCTGAATACCGTGGGTTACAAAGAGTTGTTCAAGTACCTGGAAGGCGAATGGGAACTGTCTTTCGCCATAGAGAAAATCAAACAAAATACGCGCATCTATTCGCGCAAACAGATGACTTGGTTCAAACGCGACGAAGAAATACGCTGGTTTCATCCCGACAGGGAGAACGAAATCATGGAGTACCTTTTGAAGAGCCTCGGAAAGCCTGTTGAATAGTACGCTCTTTCCAACGTCTGAACATCGAACACTTATCAAACCAGCCTTCCATGTATCCGGGTCACGGGACGGAAAGAATAAAATCGGCGATATCCGACGTCACTTCCTCATCCACCGTACCCCGACGCATGTACTCTTCGGGCGCAGGCTTTCCCGTTCCTTTCATGAAAAGATGATTCAGTGCCGGATACGACTTGAATCGCACATTGGATTTTTTCTTCAACGCCGACTGCCAGATTGCAAAATCCCGCATTGTGACCTGATAGTCGCGCTCGCCCTGCAAAATCAGAATGGGAAGGCGAAGACCTTCCGCCGAGTCCACTTGCCGGTAATCGCGCAGGGAGATCCAATACGAACGCGGAAGTCCCAAAGGCAAAGGCGTGTGCTCATCGAACGATTCCGTATCCAGCTTCTTCAAATTCTCTATTTGGCGTGCCAATACCTCCACTTGATTCTTGTCCCGTCCCGAAACGGATATCGAATCCAGATACCTGACCTGTTCCAACAGAAGGTCTTCAATCGAACGGGCATTTCCCGCCAGAAACACCACTCCTCTCAGCTCTTCTCCGCAACGTTCCGCTATGCGGGGAGCAAGCATCGCCCCTAAACTGTGGCCGATGACAAAGACCCGATCCGGAGCGATTTCGGGCAGGGTCCGAACCAACCGGACAGCCTGCACGGCATCGTCTGTGGTTTCGACGTCGATCGTCGTTTCGTTTTCGGACGGAAAGGCCGATGCGCCATACACTTTTGTCCGTTTGTCGTACCTGAGCACGGCAATGCCACGAGCCGCCAATCCGTCGGCCAAGTCGCGGAAAGGCTTGTTCGGCCCTATGGTTTCGTCGCGGTCATGCGGCCCGGAGCCGTGTATCAACACCGCCACGGGATACTTCCCCCCGCCTTCGGGAAGGGTCAGAATGGCGGGCAGTTCGAACTTTCCGTTTCGCACCGTCAACGATTTTTCGTTCTGCCGAACGGAGTCCTTCTTCGCGACGGGAGCGGCGGGAGGGACAGGAACCAGACGCAGGGTGTTGGCACGCCCGTCGGCATCGAAAGCCGTGAGAAAACGCAATGCGCCTCGCTCGAAACGCATGTCACGGAAATACAAAAGGACTTGTTGCACTTCGGCCGTCTGCCAATCGTCTGTAGCAGTCTGCTTGCCGAATTGTTGTTCCAACGCACGGTACAGACCTCCCAACTGCGAAGGCGAAATCATGGCGCGGGCCCGGTCGTTCAAACGGGCGCAGATGCTGTCGCCTTCGCCACGGAGAAAAAACTCGTAGAGGGCTTGCGCATCTTTCATCTTAGAAGCGACGGGTGTCTGGGCATGCATGGAAGCATTGAACCACAGGCAGAGAAAGCCACAGAAACAGACGTAAGAAAATCTGAGAGAATGTGTAGAGTTCATGGAATCCTCCTTCGTATATGGTTCGATTATAAAAAACGAAAGGAAAAGATGAGGTGAAAAACGCGAATCAATCGGCGGCTTTTTCTTCTTCGTGGGGGATACGAAAGGCGGTGTAGAGTTCAAGAACGGCCGCAATAGTGAGGCAAACCACCCACTCATTGCCGTGTGTAAAGAACATAAATGCACCGGTAAGCAGAAGTGCCAACGAACCGAATATCTGCTGGACGCGCAAACGCCGCAACGTCGCACTCTTCCCTTTCACCGGAGTGTTTATCTGCGCAAAGGCAAAACAAGCCGCTCCAACGGTGTAGATGTAAGGAGCGTAAGTCCAACGGATTATGCAGGAAACGGCACCGACCAGAATCATCAAAGCACCGACTGCGAAGAGGGCGGAAATGAGGTGTTTCATGGCATATCTTCTTCAAACACGTAAATGTCTTCATTGGGTTTCTTCATCAAGTATTTCTCACGGGCTATCTTTTCTATGGCATCGGGGTTCGCCGTGAGCTCTCGAAGACGTTCGGTACTTTCTTTATAGTCCGCCTTATACTTTTCAATTTCTTCTTTAAGGGTGGCTATTTCCCTTTCGTATTTGAAACGTTTGAGCATACTGTTCTCATCCACAACCCCGATAATCAGGGCAAAACCCACCGAGACAACAAGATACTTGTTCCTGCGAATGAAGCTCCAAAGGGAGTTGAATTTATTCATAATTCCGTATCGAACTTAATCCGAAGCAAAGATAAGACTAATCGGGTAAGAAACAAAACTTCCGGAGTGTGGTCTTCGCTTATGTTCGTTTTTTTGTCTACTTTTGCGGAAACTCTCAACCGCACACCCTGCCATGGATAATTATATCGTATCTGCGCGAAAGTACCGCCCTTCCACATTTGAATCGGTAGTGGGACAAGGAGCATTGACCATCACTTTGAAGAATGCCGTGGCCACGCAAAAGTTGGCGCACGCCTACCTGTTCTGCGGACCGCGTGGTGTGGGCAAAACAACCTGCGCACGTATTTTCGCCAAAACCATCAACTGCACTTCCCCCACTACAGAGGGAGAAGCCTGCAACCGTTGCGAATCGTGTACGGCCTTCAACGAGCAACGTTCCTATAACATTCACGAATTGGATGCCGCATCGAACAATTCGGTAGACGACATCCGCCAGCTTGTCGACCAAGTGCGCATTCCTCCGCAGATAGGCCGATACAAGGTGTACATCATCGACGAAGTACACATGCTTTCGGCCTCCGCTTTCAATGCTTTTCTGAAAACACTCGAAGAACCTCCGCGCCATGCCGTCTTCATTCTGGCCACCACCGAGAAGCATAAAATTCTGCCCACGATACTTTCGCGCTGCCAAATATACGATTTCAACCGCATCGGTGTTGAAGACACCGTGGCCCATCTCGCTTACGTAGCCTCGAAAGAAGGCATCAAGGCCGAGCCCGAAGCCCTTAACGTCATTGCGCTGAAAGCCGACGGCGGAATGCGCGATGCGCTCTCCATTTTTGACCAAGTGGTAAGTTTCACGGGAGGGAACATCACGTACGACAGCGTTATCGAGAATCTGAACGTGCTCGACTACGAATACTATTTCCGGCTGACGGATCATTTCTTGGGAAACGATGTCGGGAATGCTCTGCTTCTTTTCAACGACATTCTGAACAAGGGATTCGACGGCAGTCATTTCATCACAGGGCTTTCCTCGCATTTCCGCGATTTGCTGGTGAGCAAGGATGAATCGACTTTGGAACTTCTGGAAGTGGGAGCCGGCATACGGCGGCGTTATCTCGAACAGTCGCGTGAGTGTCCGCTCTCTTTTTTATATCGAGCCATGAAGCTCAGCAACGAGTGCGATCTGAACTACCGTTCCAGCAAGAACAAACGTCTGCTCGTGGAGTTGACTCTGATACAGATTGCCCAATTAACCGTGGAGTCGACCGACGACTCTTCCGGTGGGCGTAGCCCTAAGCCGATCATAAAACCCATCTTTACGCCGGCTGTTCCCGCACAGCAAGAACAACCGCCTCAACCGAAAGTCGTTCAGGCCGCACCGGACGCCCGTCCTGAAGTTGCGCCGCAGTCACCATCCGCCCCGCCTGCCGCGGAACGCAATCGAAAAGTTCCCGTCATGAAGAAAGGAGGATTGGGTGTGTCTATCAAGCAGGCTTCGCAAGAAGAAGACGCGACGCCGAGCCGCATTATGCCCGCAACGGCCGAAAACCCGGATACGACACCGCCTGCAGAAGACCGCCCTTTCAATGAACGTGAGCTAAACCTCTATTGGCAGGAGTATGCCGGACAGTTGCCTCAGGAGCAAACCGCCATCGCCACGCAGATGAAAGGACTGACTGCCAAACTTCTGGAAGATGGCTCCACTTTTGAAATAACGGTGGAAAATGAAATTGCCGCCAAACACTTCAATGCAATCGTTCCGCCACTTCAAGACTATCTTCGCCTCCAGCTGAAAAATCGGAAGATAAAGATGACGGTGAAAGTCAGCGAAACTCCCGAAGCAGTCCGCCCCTTGGGACGTGTCGAACATTTTCGGAGCATGGAGCAAAAAAATAAAGCGCTGACGAATCTTAAAGACGTCTTCGGTCTCGAATTCTACTAATCCGGAACCATATACGCGAAGTTCGGCAAAAGAGGAAGAATCAGAGGTTTGTCCGCACAAACGTTTCGGCCAAGGCAAGTGTTTCCGGCTTTCCGATGTCGATCAATTTCAGATTTTCCGCCACATAAGCCGTGACGGAACTTTTTTCGCAGACATGCAGGTAGAAATCCATGATCGAGAAACTGCCCTGCCATTCATCCGCCCCGTCCATGTGGCGCAAAAGCGACGGGGAAACAACATGTATCCCGCTGAATGCACAGCTCCGAAAACGTTGGGCATCGGGCACGAAGCCCACGGGTTTCGCCGCTCCCGTATCGTTGTTTGTCCACCCCCGGAGACGATTGTCTCCATCGAACCATAAGCGGCGTGCGGTGTCGCGCGGACTCACCAGAAGTGTAGCCTCACTCCCACTCCGGACATGATGTTTGTAGAGTTCGCGAAGGTCGACCGTAGACAAAATATCCGCATTATGCACCAAAAAAGGCCTGTCGTCCGCAGTCAACCAAGCGGCGGCCTTTCTTATCCCTCCTCCCGTATCAAGCAAAGCGTCCCGTTCGTCCGACAGATGAATGGTAAGGCCGAAATTCCCGTTGGCCTTGAGAAATTCGATGATTTGTTCACCGAAATGATGAATATTGATGGTCAGTTCCGTAAATCCCGAAGCCTTCAGTTTCAGGATGACATGTTCCAACATGGGACGTCCCGCAACGGGCACAAGGGCTTTGGGCATCGTGTCGGTAAGGGGCTTCAGCCGGCTGCCGAGTCCGGCCGCAAAGATCATGGCTTTCATAAGAACAGCAAGAAAAGTTAGCGGGTGGCGGGAAATACTTGTTCGATGTTCTGTTCGCGGTGCACAAGCTCCACCTTGATTCCGAATTTACGGTTCAGATGTTCGGCCAGATGTTGAGCCGAATAGACGGAACGATGCTGACCGCCCGTACACCCGAAGCAGACGGCGAGGTGGCTGAACCCACGCTCCATGTAACGCTTCACGGAGGCATCGACCAACGTACGCGCGGCTTCGAGAAAGGGAAATATTTCACCGTCTTCTTCGAGAAAACGAATCACCGGTTCGTCGAGTCCCGTGAAAGGTTTGTAGCGTTCGTACTTACCGGGATTATTCACTGCACGGCAATCGAACACGAAGCCTCCGCCATTCCCCGTGGGATCGGCCGGAATGCCTTTCTTATAGGCGAAGCTCATCACCTTCACCGTGAGGCGACGTTGTTCCAATTCATCGGAAAACTGTTTCAGCTCGGTCAATTCGCGCAACATCGAACAGAGGTACGGATACTCCGGGAAGTTCTCCCTGAGCAGTTCGCGCAGATTCTCCAAAGCATAGGGCACGCTTTGTATGAAGTGCGGCTTCTTCTCAAAATAGCCTCTGAATCCGTAGG
>JBHAEN010000146.1:0-19840 GCA_041855645.1 Bacteroides sp.
ATGTTTGTCGGTGTCGGTGCTTCGCGTGTCCGCGACCTGTTCAAACAAGCCAAAGAAAAAGCACCCTGCATTGTTTTTATCGATGAGATCGACGCCGTCGGACGCGCCCGCGGAAAGAATCCGTCCATGGGCGGCAATGACGAACGGGAAAACACGCTCAACCAACTGCTGACCGAGATGGACGGCTTCGGTTCAAACAGCGGTGTCATCATTCTTGCCGCCACCAACCGAGTGGATGTGCTTGACAAGGCTCTTCTTCGCGCCGGACGTTTCGACCGACAAATACACGTAGACCTGCCCGATCTCAATGAGCGCAAGGAAGTGTTCGGCGTACATCTGCGCCCCATAAAAATAGACGACACGGTAGATGTCGACCTCTTGGCCCGACAAACTCCGGGATTTTCCGGTGCGGACATTGCCAATGTATGCAATGAAGCCGCGTTGATTGCCGCACGACACGGCAAGCAGTTTGTCGGGAAACAGGACTTTCTGGATGCGGTGGACCGCATCATCGGCGGTCTGGAAAAGAAGACCAAGATAACGACCGAAGCCGAACGACGTGCCATCGCCCTGCACGAAGCCGGACATGCCAGCATCTCGTGGCTGCTGGAACACGCCAATCCGCTGATTAAAGTCACGATTGTTCCGCGCGGACGTGCCTTGGGAGCCGCATGGTATTTGCCCGAAGAACGCCAGATCACCACCAAAGAACAGATGCTCGACGAAATGTGCGCCACTCTGGGAGGACGTGCCGCCGAAGATCTCTTCATCGGCAGAATCTCTACGGGAGCGATGAACGACCTTGAAAGAGTGACGAAACAGGCTTATGGCATGACAGCCTATCTCGGCATGAGCGAACGCCTGCCCAACCTGTGCTACTATAACAACGATGAATATTCTTTCAATCGACCTTATAGCGAGAAGACGGCCGAACTCATCGACGAGGAAGTGAAAGCCATGATCAACGAACAATACGAGCGAGCCAAACGCATTCTCTCCGAAAACAAAGAGAAGCACAATGAACTGGCACAGCTCCTGATCGAGAAAGAAGTCATCTTCGCCGAAGACGTAGAACGCATCTTCGGAAAGCGTCCGTGGGCATCCCGGTCGGAAGAAATCATGGCTTCTCAGGAGAACAGTTCAAAAGGAGAAACCGTTGAAAAAGCCGAAAACGAAACTCACCATACCGAACACCCCGACGTATCATGAAAAGTAACTTTATGCAACGCACCATTACGGGCGTACTTTTTGTCGCGATACTGGTGGGCGGTATTCTGTTCTCGCCCCTGAGTTTCGGCGCGCTGTTTATTGCCATCAGTGCCTTATCCATTTACGAATTCGGCCGGCTGATGAACCGCACGGAAGGCGTCGGTATCAACAAAGCCATTACCATGTTGGGCGGCATCTACTTGTTTCTGGCTTTCATGGGATTTTGCATCGGATCGGTCGGTTCCGAGATTTTCATCCCCTACGTGCTTCTATTGCTCTATTTGATGATCAGCGAACTTTACCTGAAGAAAGCGAATCCAATCTTTAATTGGGCCTACTCCATGTTCAGTCAGCTTTACATCGGATTGCCCTTTGCTTTGCTCAATGTGTTGGCCTTTCAAACCGAAGTGGAAAACGGCGTGGTGAGCTTCGTTCCCATGCTTCCGTTATCGGTCTTTATTTTCCTGTGGATCAACGATGCAGGAGCCTATTGTATCGGCTCTCTCATCGGGAAGCACCGATTGTTCGAACGCATTTCCCCCAAGAAATCATGGGAAGGCTCCATTGGCGGAGGTCTGCTCACAGTGGGTTCGGCTTTCCTGCTGGGACATTTCTTTCCGTTTCTTTCCTTGTCGGAATGGGCAGGTCTTGCCCTGACCGTAGTCGTTTTCGGAACATGGGGCGACCTTACGGAGTCTTTAATGAAGCGTCAATTACAAATCAAGGATTCCGGAAACATCCTTCCCGGACACGGAGGCATGCTCGACCGTTTTGACAGTGCGCTCATGGCCATTCCGGCAGCAGTGGCTTATCTTTACTTCATCAACATCTGAGGCAAGATTACAAAATACGACGAAAGTCCCCGGCGAAGATGTCATGCTCTCGCCGGGGACTTTTTTCTTTTACAGAGATGTCTTGACGACATTGCTTCAACGTGGACTTCCGAAGCAACCGCCACCCGACAGTCCGCATCATTTTTTCAGCAACCGCACCATAAGTTCGGCTGCACGCGCCGGTGCGCCGGGCTCTCCCAAACGGGCGGCAACTTCATCGTAGCCGTTCAGCATTTGTTCCCGACAGGCAGTGTCATGGAGTATATGATTCAATTCCGTTCGCAGATTATCCACCGTCATCGTATCGGCCACCAACTCTCTGACCACTTCCCTGTCCGCAATCAGATTTACCAACGAAATGTACTTCACTTTCAGAAACAAACGACGCAAAAGAGAGATGATTTTTCCGACAGGCGTATGATAGCAAACCACTTGAGGCACACGAAACAAGGCCGTTTCCAATGTAGCCGTTCCCGAAGTGACCAAAGCTGCCCGGGCATGTTGCAGCAAGCGATACGTCTGCCCGAAAACAATCTTCACGTCCTTTCCCCGCACAAAAGGTTCATACGACGTCTCCGACATTCCCGGAGCACCGGCCAAGACCAACTGATGGTCGGGAAATGCAGAAGCGGCGGCCAACATATCCGGCAGATTGTCTTTAATTTCCTGCTTACGGCTGCCTGCAAGCAAAGCGATTATGGGTTTATCCTCGGACAATCCGTTGTCGGCGGCGAAAGAAGCCATATCTTTAGGGTGCTTCTGCCGATAATCGGTCACTTCGTCCATCGTGGGATTGCCCACGTAACGAATGGAGTATCCGTGCTTCTTTTCAAAAAAGTCGACTTCGAAAGGTAGAATCGAGAACAGTTCATCTACATCGCGCTTGATGTTCCTGATGCGGTGTTCTTTCCAAGCCCATATTTTAGGAGATATGTAGTAATAGACCGGAAACCGGGTATGCGCTCGCAGGTATTTGATGACATTCAGATTGAAGCCCGGATAATCCACAGGAATCACGACATCGGGCTGCCATGCCAGGATATCTTTCTTGCACATCTTCATGCCGGCAAAGATGGTGCGCAGATGGAGCAGAACCGGAATGAAACCCATGTAGGCCATATCCTTATAATGCTTCACCAGCGTACCGCCTACGGCCTCCATCAGATCACCGCCGAAGAAGCGGAATTCCGCCTGTGGATCTTCAGCTTTGAGTGCGCTCATCAAATGTGAGGCATGCAGATCTCCGGAGGCTTCGCCTGCAATGAGATAGTACTTCATAAGGATTGCGTCAACCCTGTTTCAGGTTTTCGTACCGGGTTTTCAACGTTTGCAGCGATTCGTAATCGGTGACATCGACTTTCACGGGAGTAATGGCCGCATATCCGTTGTTCAAGGCCCAATGGTCGTTTTGGTCGTTATCGGGTTCATGATTGATAAACTCTCCGGTGAGCCAATAGTAGACTTGCCCGTTCTGACGGGAACAAGCCTCCCACTCGTTCACCCAGCGCCCCTTGGACTGCGTACAGACTTTAATTCCTTTCAATTCTTGTGTATCGGGAAAGTTCACGTTCAGACAGGTCAACGGCGGCAAGCCTTCTTCCAGAACCATCGACGCAATCCGGCGGATATAAGGTCCTGCGGCGGTGAAGTCGGCCGCGGGATCATGGCTGCAAATGGAGAAGCCGATGGAGGGAATGCCGTTCAGACAGCCTTCGATAACAATACCCATTGTGCCGGAATAGTGTACGTTGACCGCAGAGTTATCACCGTGGTTGATGCCGCCCACCACCAAATCGGGTTCACGGTCGAGCACGATATTTCTTGCCAGCTTGACGCAATCGGTCGGCGTTCCCGTACATTTATACACAGTCAGCCCTACATCCCGTTTCACCAACTGATAGCGTACGGGGGAAGTCACCGACATGGCACAGCCGCTACCCGAACGAGGAGCATCGGGAGCCATAACGACAATTTCTCCCAACGGACGCAAGAATTTGACCAGTTCGCTAATGCCTTTTGCCGTTACGCCATCGTCGTTTGATACTAATATCAGAGGTTTTTGCTTTTCCATCGGAAATTTCGTTGTTAAGTGGTTTAGAAAAGAGTCTTCATCTCAGTTTGTCAGCGGCTTTCACCAGCACTTCATCGTGCCCTATGGCACGAATGGCCAATATGTTGAGTACGATGGCCACGGCCGGAAGCCCCAAGGCCCAGCCGATGCGGAAGATATGGGCATCGCCCCGAAGAGCCAGCCAAAAAGCCACGAAAGCCAGATAATATCCCACAAGCAGGAGGCTGTTGAAGATGGTCATGCGGATTTGTAAAACACGGTTGCGAAACAGGAAAACGGTTGCAAAGGCCACAATGGCACTCAGCAGCAAGATGCCGAAAAGTCCCCACGTCGACCGGAACGCTCCGCCCAATTCCACGCCCAGAGCCTTGAAGGGGTGTTCGATGGCGAGGTTTTCCACGAAATACCCCATCGGCAGACACATAGAAGCAATCAGCAGGGCAGTGACAAGCAGCAAATAAACGGTTTGTATTCGTTGAATCATGACAGGTTAAGCTTAACAAATGAAACAATAATAGCCAAGCAATAAGGAGAACATCGGTTTCACACTTATTGCTTGACTATGAACAGGATAGATCTGATTATTGCAGTTTATCTTTTTCTTTGGCAGGATTTCTGAAGTAGACTTTGCCTTCTTCATATTCCTGTGTCGCTATCAAAGTCGCCTTAGGCAACTTTTCATAGTAACGGGAGATTTCAATCTGTTCTCTATTTTCAAACACCTCTTCCATGCTGTCGGAATAAGATGCAAACTCCGCCAATTTTTTAGAGAGATCGTTCTTGATCTCCACACTGATTTGATTGGCACGCTTACCGATAATCGCCACTGTTTCGTACACGTTTTGCGTATCGGCACAGAGTTCCATCATGTCACGGGTTACCGTTGTGGTAGGCGCATTGGTTTTCTTGTAATCCATAAAAATCTTGTTGTTATTTAGTCTTTAATTATTTTCTTCGCTTCGTTGAATATTCTTTCGGCTTCTTTCAGGTACTTGCTTTCGGGAAACTCGTTGCGAAAAGCGTAATATTCGTCCACCGTTTCGCGATAGCGTTCGATTCGTCTGGCTTCGACGCTGCTTCCGGCCATTTCGTATCGGGCGCGCAACATCAGGAAAGAGAGTTCCTCGCGATGGTCGGTATAAGGATAGTCTTTGAGCGCATTCTGGACGGTGATGACGCATGATTCGTAATTGTTTCCTCCCAGATAGTTGCCCAAGTTGTAATACAGGCGGGCGGCATACAATTCTTTCAAGACCAGCTTGTCTTGCAATTCAAAAATCATTTCCTGAGCTTCCTGTATCTTGGAACTTTCGGGAAAGTATTCCATAAATGTCTGTAATTGCAATATCGCCTGATAAGTGCTTGTCTGATCCAATCGAGGTTCGGGCGTATCGAGGAACAAGGCTTTGCCCGCATGGAAACGGGCCGCCTCGGTGTACGTACCGCGGGGATAGGTATTATAATAGGTGATGAAAGTCTGCGCGGCTGTCTGATAATCTTTCTGGTTATAATAACTCATACCGAGCATGTAGAGCGATTCCTCCGCTTTGTCGGTTCCTTTGAGAATGGTTATCAATTCGTTGAGCAACGTGATGGAACGTGTGTACTGTCCTTTGGCAAAATAATTTTTGGCCGCTTCGTACTTATATTCATAATCCGTGCTTTTCAGCAACTTATTGTACTCTCCGCAAGAAGTGAGAATACCGGCTGCCAGCAAAGCCATAATGATTGTTTTCTTCATCCTGTTCTAAAAAATAATGTGCAAAATTACTCATTCATCGGCAATATACCAATGAAACTATACTTTTTTAACGCTGATTTTACAAGGATTGTGCAGCCACGCCCTTTTGTCCGGTTTCTGCCCGCGGGGTTTCTGCCCCACTCCCGCCCCGGCTTCGGAAAATCCGGCCGCCGGTGAAAGTCGAAATTCCGAAACGATTCGGAGGTTTTGTGGAAGAAATTCGCATCACGCACAATGTCGGTTTATTTTACCATTCGTCGTCCTTCGGTTTCCATTCTTCTCCGATTATGGTTGAAAAAATCGGACAGAATAAGCGACACCTCCGATTTCGTTTTTAAACAAAAATCGGGGCGTTTTTTCTAAAAAAAATTTTCGCGGTTTAAAAACGAAAATCATGCTTTTTAAGCGAAAATTTTCTTCTTTTTCAACAAAAAAGGCTGCAAAACCTCGTAAAGTTTGCAGCCTTTCCTCATTTATAAAGGATGTCAGAGCATGATTTTCAGCCCGTATTTCTTTTTATTTTGTACGAATAAATTATCAATTCTTTCTTCATTTTCCTTTTTCGTTTAACCGGTTGGTCGGGCAAAGATACGGAAAGAGGATGAGAAAAAGACTTGTTTCGGAGCAATACAAAACACGATTTGTCTTTTCTCAGGGATTCGGCAGAAGTGCTTCGAGGCAATCACACAACGGCTATTTGTTGCAAAGCAAAGGATTTATTTGCCCATATCGATTATTTTGCCGAATATTGCTTCGCTTTATCGCTCGACAATGAATTTTGAACTTATTTCTTCCTACAAGCCCACGGGAGATCAGCCCGAGGCCATCGCTCAACTGACAGAGGGGATACGTCAAGGTGTCCCCGCCCAAACGCTGCTCGGCGTGACCGGTTCGGGCAAGACATTCACCATCGCCAATGTCATTGCTCAAATCAACAAGCCCACGTTGGTATTGAGCCACAACAAAACGCTTGCCGCACAGTTGTACAGCGAGTTTAAGGGATTCTTTCCCCACAATGCGGTAGAGTATTACGTGTCCTATTACGACTATTATCAGCCGGAGGCCTATCTGCCAAGCACCGACACTTATATCGAAAAAGATCTGGCCATCAATGACGAGATAGACAAACTGCGACTGGCCGCCACCTCGGCGTTGCTTTCCGGGCGTAAGGACGTAGTGGTCGTATCGTCCGTATCGTGTATATACGGAATGGGTAATCCGGCCGATTTTTACGACAATGTCATCGAAGTGAAGCGCGGGCGCATGATGGACCGGAATGTGTTTCTCCGCCGTCTGGTAGACAGTCTTTACGTGCGCAACGACATCGAGCTGAATCGGGGTAACTTCCGGGTAAAGGGAGACACGGTCGACATCGCTCTCGCCTATTCCGACCACCTGCTGCGCGTGACCTTCTGGGGCGACGAAATCGACGGCATCGAGGAAGTGGACACCGTGAGCGGAATCACCATCGCCCCCTTTGAAGACTATAAAATTTATCCGGCCAACCTCTTCATGACGACCAAAGAGGCCACGCTGCGCGCCATCCGACAGATAGAAGACGACCTGACGAAGCAAGTGGCCTACTTCGAAAGCATGGGCAAAGGCTACGAGGCCAAACGCCTGTACGAACGGGTGACTTACGACATGGAAATGATTCGCGAACTGGGTCATTGCTCGGGCATAGAGAACTATTCACGCTACTTCGACGGACGAGAAGCCGGAACACGCCCTTATTGCCTGCTCGACTTCTTCCCCGAAGACTTCCTTATCGTCATCGACGAAAGCCACGTCAGCGTGCCGCAAATCCGCGCCATGTACGGCGGCGACCGTTCCCGGAAAACGAATCTGGTGGAATACGGTTTTCGCCTGCCTGCCGCTTTAGACAACCGCCCGCTGCGGTTTGAAGAGTTCGAAGCAATGGCCCGGCAAGTGATCTACGTCAGTGCCACTCCTGCCGAATACGAACTGATCCGGTCCGAAGGAGTCGTTGTCGACCAAGTCATTCGCCCCACGGGCCTGCTCGATCCCGTCATCGAAGTCCGTCCCAGCATGAATCAGATCGACGACCTCATGGAAGAAATCCAACTCCGTGTGGAGCAGGAAGAGCGCGTTCTTGTCACCACCCTCACGAAGCGAATGGCCGAAGAGCTGGCAGAATATTTGCTCAACCACCAAGTGCGATGCAATTACATCCACAGCGACGTAGACACCTTGGAGCGCGTAAAAATCATGGACGACCTGCGACAGGGCGTGTACGACGTGCTCATCGGCGTCAATCTGTTGCGCGAAGGACTCGACCTGCCCGAAGTGTCGCTTGTGGCCATCCTCGACGCCGACAAAGAGGGTTTCCTCCGCTCTCATCGCTCGCTCACCCAAACGGCCGGACGCGCTGCCCGAAACGTCAACGGGAAAGTGATCATGTATGCCGACAAAATCACGGAAAGCATGCAACTCACCATCGACGAAACCAATCGCCGACGGGAAAAGCAACTGGCTTACAACGAAGCCCACGGAATTACTCCGCAACAAATCAAAAAAGCCCGCAATCTGGCCGTATTCGGCAACACAGACACCGGAGCGGCGGCAGAACATCCCGTGAAAGACCCATCGGCCTACATCGAACCGGACACTCCGAGCATCGCCGCCGACCCGATTGTGCAATACATGAGCAAGGCGCAAATGGAAAAGAGCATCGAACGCACGCGAAAACTGATGCAGGAAGCCGCAAAGAAACTCGAATTCATCGAAGCCGCCCGCTACCGCGACGAACTGCTGAAAATGGAAGACCTGATGAAAGAGAAATGGGGTTGAGGCGGGCGTCGGCGTAAAATTCCTCCGGAAACAGACAAAAAGAAAGCGGAGCACCGCAAATTCAGGGGGTATCGTGCGCGCATTACAAACTTTTTATTACCTTTGATGCGTTTTTATATCCATCAGTTAACCATGTAAAACCATAAAAGAAAAACAATTATGAATCAAGAATTAACGATGAGTGCCAACCGTTTGGTGGCATTTCTTCAGAAGCCCGCTTCTGAATTTACCAAAGCAGACATCATGCTTTTCATCAAACAGAACGACATCCGCATGGTCAATTTCATGTATCCCGCGGGCGACGGACGTTTGAAAACATTGAACTTCATCATCAACAATTACGCCTATCTGGAAGCGATACTCACATGCGGCGAACGCGTGGACGGTTCAAGCCTGTTCTCGTTCATCGAAGCCGGAAGCAGCGACCTCTACGTTCTGCCCCGTTTCCGTACGGCTTTCGTCGATCCGTTTGCGGAGATTCCCACCTTGTCGATGCTCTGTTCTTTCTTCAACAAAGACGGAGAACCCTTGGAAAGTGCGCCCGAATACACCCTGCGCAAAGCGAGCAAAAAATTTACGGACGTAACGGGCATGAAGTTTCAAGCCATGGGCGAATTGGAGTATTACGTCATTGCTCCCGCCGAAGGCGTGTACGAAGCGACCGACCAACGCGGTTATCACGAATCTGCCCCGTATGCCAAATTCAATGATTTCCGCACGGAATGCATGTCATATATCGCTCAGGCGGGCGGACAAATCAAGTATGGCCACTCCGAAGTGGGCAACTTTACGCTGGGCGACTTGGTGTACGAACAAAATGAAATCGAGTTCCTGCCCGTCGATGTAGAAGATGCGGCCGATCAGCTCGTCATCGCCAAGTGGATCATCCGCAATCTGGCCTACCAGTACGGCTATAACGTAACCTTCGCACCGAAGATCACAACGGGCAAGGCCGGATCGGGCATGCATGTTCACATGCGCATCATGAAAGACGGTAAGAATCAGATGCTCGCTGACGGACAGCTTTCCGAAACCGCACGCAAGGCGATTGCCGGAATGATGGAACTCGCTCCCGCCATTACGGCGTTCGGCAATACCAACCCCACCTCATATTTCCGTCTTGTTCCGCATCAGGAAGCACCCACCAACGTTTGCTGGGGCGACCGTAACCGTTCCGTACTGGTGCGCGTTCCGCTCGGTTGGTCTGCCAAGAGCGACATGTGCGTCATCGCCAATCCGCTTGAAAAGAACAGTCAATATGACACCACACAGAAGCAGACTGTGGAAATGCGCTCTCCCGACGGTTCGGCCGACGTTTACCAACTGCTGGCCGGCCTGACCGTGGCTTGTCGTCACGGTTTCGAGATGGACAACGCACTCGAAGTTGCCGATAAGACTTATGTAAACGTCAACATCCACCAAAAGGAAAACGAAAGCAAACTGAAAGCCTTGTCGCAACTGCCCGACAGCTGTGCCGCATCGGCCGACTGTCTGGAAAAGCAACGCGCCATCTTCGAAGCGCACAACGTGTTCAGTCCTGCCATGATCGACGGCATCATCCGTAAACTGAGGAGCTTCGACGACCGTACGCTGCGCGCCGATCTCGAAGGCAAACAACAGGAAATGCTGGAAATGGTCAACAAATACTTCCACTGCGGATAAACTTCGCCAAAGGAAACAACCATACAAAGACAGGGACTGCCCGCGAAGGACAGCCCCTGTCTTTTTTATTGTCGTCCGCCCAAAGGGCAGTGTGTCATAAACGTTTTTTTGACACAACTCATCTTTCGCACAAACTATCAGAAGCGAAAGAATGCCTTAGCGTTGTTGTAACAGATGTCTTCTATCATTGCATTCACCCGCTCCATTTCCGACAGAGGAATTTCCCCGTTTTCGACATCACGCCCGACAAGGTTGCACAACGTACGACGGAAATATTCATGACGCGGATAAGAAAGGAACGAACGGGAATCGGTCAGCATTCCCACAAAACGGCTCAACAAACCGAGTACGGAAAGAGCGTTCATCTGTTTCTCCATGCCATCCTTTTGGTCGAGGAACCACCAGCCTGAGCCGAACTGAATCTTTCCCGGCACGGAACCGTCTTGGAAGTTGCCCAACATGGTGGCGATAACCTCATTGGCACAAGGATTCAGGTTATAGAGTATCGTTTGGGTCAATTTACCCTTCGTGTTCAGCTTGTCGAGGAAGCGAGACATCGCCTTGGCGGTGGTAAATTCTCCGATGGAGTCGAAACCGGTATCGGGACCCAAAAGGCGATACATGCGGGTGTTGTTGTTGCGAATGGCACCATAGTGAAACTGTTGCGTCCATCCCTTTTCCCAATCCATCTCACCGAACAGGATAAGCATGGCCGATTTGAATTTAAGGATTTCTTCTTTTGTCAGTGCCGTTCCGCCGTACACTTTATTGAATATGGCACGCACTTCGGCATCGGTATAATCTTCTGCGTAGAACTCTTCAATGCCATGATCCGAGAGACGGCATCCTTGCTCGGCAAAGAAATCGTGACGCTTGCGCAGGGCAGTCACCATGTCGTCATAGGCAGAGATGGTCACACCGCTTACCTCGGATAGTTTTTCGACATAGGAACGGAAATCGGCCGGTACTTCAACAGCCATTGCCTTGTCCGGACGCCAGGTGGGAAGCATTTTGATTTCAAACCCGCTTTCACGCGTGCGAATATGATGTTCGAGACTATCTACGGGGTCGTCCGTCGTACAGACGGTTTCAACACGGTATCTGCGCATGAGTCCGCGTGCCGAATACTCCGGAAGAGCGAGTTTTTCGTTACACTCCTCGTAAATCTCGCGGGCGGTTTTGGGGTTAAGTATCTTCTCAATGCCGAAAGCCGTTTTCAGTTCCAAATGCGTCCAGTGGTAGAGCGGATTACGGAACGTGTACGGAACGGTTTCCGCCCACTTTTCGAACTTCTCCCAGTCGGTAGTGTCCTTTCCCGTGCAATACCGTTCGTCTATTCCATTGGTACGCATGGCCCGCCATTTATAATGGTCTCCGCCCAACCACACTTCGGTAAGGGTGGAGAAGCGATGATCGTCGGCCACCATTTGCGGAATCAGATGACAGTGATAGTCGATAATAGGCATCTTCGAGGCATGCTCGTGGTACAATCGCTGTGCAGTTTCGGTTTGCAACAGGAAATTTTCATCCATGAAGTTTTTCATTCTTTAGACAGTTTTTAAGTGTATGGTAATATGATTGACTTTTGTCTGTTTGAAGCCCGGAACTTACATTTATCTTAATATACATTCGATTTTCTATTATTCCGTCAACCGTTATCGAACACAAAAATAGTTTGTTTAGTTGTGCATGCAAAATAATTCGTATATTTGCGTGCATTAATTCATAATATTTAAGCATTCCCCTCAGCCTGCATGGAAGAGCGCAACTATACGATTAAGGACATCGCCGAACTGGCGGGAGTGTCGGCAGGAACCGTCGACAGGGTATTGCACAATCGCGGTGATGTATCTCCCCGAAGCCGCGCCAAAGTGCAGAAAGTGCTCGATGAGATTCATTACGAACCGAATGTATTCGCCATCGGACTGGCTGCAAAGAAGCGTTACACGTTTCTCTGCCTGCTCCCTTTGCCTTCGGGCGAAGATTATTGGCACTCAGTGGCGGCAGGCGTCGAGCGCGCGCGAAAGGAATTGCAGGCTTTCAACGTAAGCGTCGGATTCCGGTATTATCGTCACGGAAGCCGGGAAAGTTACGCGGAGGCTTGCCGGGAAATGATGAAAGCGGACAAAGTCGATGCAGTATTGATTGCGCCCAATTTCCGCGAGGAAACGGAAACACTCGTGGCTCATCTCGGACTACACCATATTATATATGCGTTCGTGGATTATGATATGGAAGAGAGCGAAGCGTTGACCTACATCGGGCAAGACTCCCGCAAAAGCGGCTATCTGGCCGCGAAGTTGCTGATGAACAACTATACGGAAAGCGACGAACGGGAACTCGCCCTCTTTCTGAGCAATACGCGGGACAATCCGGCGGAGATACAGATGAACCGACGAATGGAAGGATTCATGGAATACATCTCGACGCACTACCCGACAGCCACGACTCATGAGGTGATACTGAACAAGAGCGATGCGGAGAGCAATCACGCCGTGTTGGACGCTTTTTTCCAATCGCATCCGAAAGCGACATTGGGCGCAGTCTTCAATTCCCGTGTGTACAGACTGGGCGAATACCTGAAGCAATCGGGACGGCGCATGCAGAGGCTTATCGGGTACGACTTGCTGGCCTCTAACGTAGACCTCCTCCGATCGGGCGAGGTGCATTACCTCATCGGCCAACGTCCGGAACTGCAAGGATACTGCGGCGTAAAAGCACTGTGCGACGCCATTGTCTTCAAGAAAGAAGTCGACCGGATCCGATACATGCCGATAGACATACTGACGGAAGACAATATCGACTTCTATTTCGAATTCATATAGAAACCAACCATTTAATTAAACCAATAAACATGAAAGCATTAAACAAGGAGACTGCTCTGAAACGCCAACGCACGGAGCGCATCATTCAATTCGGGGAGGGCAACTTCCTGCGCGCATTTGTCGACTGGATTGTCTATAACATGAACGAAAAGACGGACTTCGACGGAAGTGTGGTTGTCGTACAGCCGATAGACAAAGGAATGACAGACCTGCTCAACGCACAGGACAACCTCTATCACGTAAATCTTCAGGGATTGGAGAAGGGGCAGACGGTAAACAGCCTGACGCTGATCGACGTAATCAGTCGTTCGCTGAACCCTTATGCGCAGTACGAAGAATATATGCAGCTGGCCGATCAACCCGAGATGCGGTTCGTCATCTCCAATACGACGGAAGCGGGAATCACATTCGACGACTCGTGCCGACTCGACGATGCGCCCGCCTCTTCTTATCCGGGAAAACTGACGCAGTTGCTCTACCGGCGTTTCCGTACGTTCAAGGGCGACAAAACGAAGGGGCTGTTGATTTTTCCCTGCGAACTGATCTTCCTCAACGGACACAAGCTGAAAGAAACCATCTATCAGTACATCGAACTGTGGCAACTGGGCGACGATTTCAAGACGTGGTTCGAGGAATCGTGTGGAGTGTACGCCACACTCGTCGACCGCATCGTACCGGGATTTCCACGCAAAGACATCGACACCATAAAGGAAAAGTTGCAATACGACGACAACCTCGTCGTTCAGGCGGAAATCTTCCACCTGTGGGTCATCGAGGCTCCTCAGGAAGTCGCCAGGGAATTCCCCGCAGACAAGGCCGGGCTGAACGTGCTCTTCGTCCCTTCGGAAGCTCCTTATCACGAACGGAAAGTGACGCTGCTCAACGGACCGCATACGGTGCTTTCGCCCGTGGCCTACCTGTCGGGCATCGACATCGTGCGCGATGCTTGCCGCCACGAGGTCGTCGGCAAGTATATCCATAAGGTGATGTTCGACGAGCTGATGGTTACCCTCAACCTCCCGAAGCCTGAATTGGAACAATTTGCGAACGACGTGTTGGAACGTTTCAACAATCCCTTCGTCGATCATGCGGTGACGAGCATCATGCTCAACTCTTTCCCCAAGTTCCGGACGCGCGACCTGCCCGGGCTGAAAACATACGTGGAGCGGTGCGGAACATTGCCCAAAGGGCTGGTGCTCGGCTTGGCCGCCATCATCACTTACTACAAGGGAGGCGTACGTGCCGATGGTGCGGAGATTGTTCCGAACGATGCGCCCGAAATCATGGCTTTGCTGAAAGACTTGTGGGCTACGGGTTCCACACGCAAAGTGGCCGAAGGAGTACTCGCCGCCGCAACGATATGGGACGAAGACCTGAACAGCATTCCGGGACTGACCGACGCCCTTACCGCCGACTTGGATTCCATACAGGCGAAAGGCATGCTCGACACGGTGAAAGCCATCCTGTAAGCCTCAACGAAAAACGTCTGCTTGGAGAGTGGAGACTCTTTGCAAGCAGACGTTTTTCGTTTCTTCCTATCCGATCATATCCCACATCAGCGGGAAATCTTCACCGCGAATGCCTTGCCGCAACAAGGCGTCTTCATCTTTACGAAACAGTTCGATGAACTGCTCGCGACTTTCGCAAGCCGCGGCCGATTGCGTGTAAAGCGAAACGGCCTTGGGCAAATCGTTCATCACCCATGCCACATGCGCCGCATTCAGATAGTCGATGGCATGTGGCGACCGATTCAGTACCTGTTCGTAATACTTCATGGCCTGCTCATGCTTTCGCAACATGAACGAGCACCAACCGATGCCGCGAGCCGCCTTACGGCTGTCGGGCACGAGGAAATCGAGTTTGAAGAAGTAGTTGAGCGATTCTTCATATCGCTCCGACTCGGCCAGACACGTAGCTATGTGAAAGACCAGATTATGGTCGTCCGGCGAAACGGCTTCCGCCTTTTTGTAATACTCCAAAGCGGAATCGAATCGGCGACTCAACCGGTAACAGGCGGCCAGATGGCGATTGTTCCAAGCACTGTCCGGCTTCAGAAGTTCGGCTTTCCGATAGGCGGCGATGGCTTCGTCGTAACGTTTCAATTTCTGAAGCGCATAGCCCAAACGCTGATAACACTCCGTGGCGTCGGCATCGCGAAGGCATTGATTGTCGTCCACCTCGCGGTAGACTTCCACGGCTTCTTCCCATCGTTCTTTGCGAAGATAGAAGTCGGCAATCGTCATCAGGCGTTCCGACGTCGACAGGAACGGACGGAAAAGCGAGATACGATGGAAGTCCAATTTCTCACTGAAAATATCCCTGAACTCCTGACGGCGCATGTATAGTTTGAAGAAGCGATACAAATCCTGTATGTACTGCGAACCTACGGATTCGGGGCGTTCGTTCTCCTGCCGCATCTGATCGACGAAATCCTTGTCGGAAAGCACCGACTGCTGTTCGTAAAGTTGCGCTTTGACCATTTCCCGCTGATTTTCGGGTAAGGTGGCAAGGGTAAAAAACAAGGAATACTTGTCGCTGTTACTCATAAAGCTGATTTTGACCAGCAATTCCGACAGATTGATTTCCTTGCTCCGCAAACGGCGAACGTGCTTCACCACATCCGAACGTTGCAAGCTGAAAGGATAGAACCAGTTCTGTTCTTCCCGGAAAAACGGGTAATTCTTCAGGTGCGAAAAAGTGCTCATGTACACATCCGCACCTTCCTGTTGCAATTCGTTCATCTCGCGCAGTTTGTCGCCCAAGCCCGACGACTCGAAACGGTCGGCCCAGTCGGGGTTTTCTCCGTCTTTCTCTTCATCTTCGTCTTCCACGCCGAAACGAAATCCGCGCATCTTAGGAACGTTTTTCATCATTTCGGGGATGATGTCTTCGCGCATCTTCTTGTCGATTTTTTCCGTTTCCTGACTCAACAGGAACTGACGGTAGACAGTGGCCACGGCATCGCGAAACGATGCGTCTTCGCTCATGATCGACATCCGTACCGAAAGCTCCGGATAGAGCACAAGCCGTTCGCGATGAACATGAAAGACAATGACCACGCCGATCAGTGCCCGCCGTGAAACACGTACATCGGCATGCGCACAGGCATTCAGCAACCAACCTGCCTTACGTATGTCGAAACACGTCATCAAACTCAAGGTGACTGCCGACACCCACAGACAAAGATCATCGGCGGGAATCGTTTCCGAAGTCAGCGCAGCGTTCGCTTCTTCCTCTTCGCGTCCGCTCCAGCGGCTGTTCGTCCAAAGACGACGGAAGCATTCGCGCAACGTATCTTCGTGTCTGTGCAAGACTTCATCTTCTTTATCGGTCGATTGTAATCTACCGATTGCCATTTCATCATCGAACGACTCCAGTATATGCAGGGCTTTCAGCAGGCTGAACGGTTCGCCGGCAAGAATCGCGTTTGTGCGGCGTATCTCGTGATAGAGTTTCGATGAACTTTCATCGAGCATACGGAGCCGGGTCTGCTCGGCAATCTCCCAAGTTTCGGCCAAAAGTCTGCGATAGACTTCGCCACGCTTGGGATCGGCCACCCCCCGACGCATGTACTCCAGCATGTATTCATACGAAAGCTGAATCTGCTCCACCTGCGCCCGCAGTTCCCATGCCGTGCTTTGCGACAAAAGGGAAATCAGGAGCGAAAGCGCATCCTTCAGTTTTTTTTCTCTCAACAGGCTGCAAATGTGAGCATATTGTTCTTGGATTACGTTCTCGTTCATCGTAAAAGAATTTATCATGCGAGTAGCAAAAATAATGCCATAAGACGCAGTATGACAGATTAGCAGAAAAGCTCGGCAATTCACCCGCCCACAGATGAAAAAAGACATCGGGACAGACTGAAAATCTCGTCGCCTGACGAGAAAAATCTTGTCGCCTGACAACTGAAAACGTCGTCGCCTGACGACTGAAAGTGTCGTCGCCTGACGAAAAAAATCTCGTCGCCTGACGACTGAAAGCGTCGTCGCCTGACGAGAAAACCGTTCTTCTGCAATAGCGAAAAAGAAGTCTGAAGAACTATATTTAAAAGGTACGCGCACGCGCGCGAATCCTTAATATATAGTCCGCCGAGAATAGGTATTGCCTAATCGGAAAATATACTTATCTTTGCAACCAAACCGACCGATGGACATGAAGCGAAGAGAAAAACACATAGCTGTCATCTTTCTTTTCATCAGCATGCTGATGCTGGTCGCCTCGGTCATTCCCCACCATCACGACGCCAAAGGGGCCATCTGCATGAAGCAGGATACCACTGCAGGGCATCAATGTCCGTTGCATCACGACGACGATCATCTGCCGACGGATAATTCCTGTTGCCATGCCGACTGCCTGACACGTTTCGATTCTCCCCTCCCGTCGACGACTCAACCCGACAGCGATCCGCACTATCTCACCGTAACCATTCTCTTTACGGACATGCTCATCGAGCAACTGCTTCGTCCGCAGGAAAAGCAGAGCGGATCTTACTTCGTTTATAAGGATTCGCCTTACGATTCGGGGCATCACGCTTCGCGCGCCCTGCGGGCTCCTCCCGCTCTTCTTTCGGTTTAATCCGCACGAGTGACCCGAACGGGCATTCGTTTCTTTTCCTTTCGTCGGACGGGCATATTCCATTGCCTTTCCGGACACATTCCTTTTGATTACTTTATTCTCACTAAAAAAAACAAGTTGATGAAATACTGTTTCCTTATCGGGATATGGGTGTTCGCCCTGTATTCCTGCGGTACGCGCAAAGATTCGTCCGAAGCACACGGACACGATCATGAAACACACGCACACAATCATGAAGCACATGACGATCATGCGGCGGAATCGGAACTGACGGGCATCGAGGTGACAACGCTCACGCCCTCCCCTTTCAGTCAAGTCATTAAAACCAGCGGACGAATATCGGCGGCGCAAGGCGACGAGGCCGTGGCCGTGGCCACCGTGGCAGGCGTCGTATCGCTCAACGGATCGCTGACCGAAGGTATGAGCGTAGGCCGAGGTTCGACTTTGCTCTCCCTGCAATCGGGACATATCGCCGAAGGCGACCCCGCACAACGCGCACGGGTGGTGCACGACGTGGCCAAACGCGAGTACGATCGCATGAAGGCACTGCACGAACTGAAAATCGTGTCGGACAAAGAGTTGGCACAAGCCGCACTGAGTCATGACGAAGCTCACATAGGCTACGAAGCCTTGGCCAAGGGACATTCCAAAAGCGGACAGCAGATTACCTCGCCACTGACGGGCTATGTGAAAAGCCTGCTTGTGCAGGAAGGCGATTACGTCAGTGTGGGGCAGCCTTTGGTGCGCATCACCCGCAATCGCCGCCTGAACCTGCGCGTGGAAGTGTCGGAGAAATATTATCCGCAGCTTCATGCCATACGCACGGCCAATTTCCGGCTGCCGGCATCGGACAAAATCGTTGAACTCGAAGCGCTCAACGGCCGGCTGCTCTCTTTCGGAAGAAGCACGGGCGACGATTCGTTCTACGTGCCCGTAACATTTGAATTCGACAATAAGGGCGATGTCATCGCGGGTTCTTTCGTGGAAGTCTACCTGAAAACCGCACCGATGGAGCATGCGCTGGTCGTGCCCCGTTCGTCGCTGGTCGAAGAGCAGGGAATCTACTTCGTTTATCTGCGTCATGGCGAAGAAGGACACTATCACTATCACAAACGCGAAGTGACCTTGGGAGCCGATAACGGCAAAGAGGTGCAGATAACCGGGGGACTGGAAGCCGGCGACATCGTGGTGACGCGAGGAGCGCAACGCATCCGTCTGGCACAAGCCACACAAGCCATACCCGCGCACTCGCATAATCACTAAAACACGGTATCGCTATGCTCAACAAGATCATACATTATTCGCTGCACAACCGCATGGTGGTGCTTTGCGCCTCCGTGCTGCTCATGATTGCGGGCGGATACAGCGCACTGAACACGGAAGTCGACGTCTTCCCCGACCTGAACGCTCCCACGGTGGTTGTCATGACCGAAGCAAGCGGAATGGCGGCCGAAGAGGTGGAGCAACTCGTGACTTTTCCGGTAGAAACCGCACTCAACGGCGCCACAGACGTAAGACGCGTACGCTCTTCGTCGACTCACGGCTTTTCCGTCGTCTGGGTCGAATTCGAGTGGGGCACGGAGATATATCGCGCACGCCAGATAGTGAGCGAAAAACTGACGGCCATCCGCGAATCGCTTCCCGAAGACGTGGGTAATCCCACGATCGGGCCTCAGTCGTCCATCTTGGGCGAAGTGCTCATCGTCGGGCTGACGGCCGATTCGACCTCGCTCATCGACCTGCGCACCGTGGCCGATCGGCTGATTCGTCCGCGTCTGCTTGCCGTGGGCGGCGTGGCACAGGTGGCCGTCATCGGTGGCGAAGTCAAGGAATATCAGGTGCGGCTCGATCCCGAACGCATGCGCCACTACGGCGTTTCGCTGAACGAAGCGACCGAAGCCGTGCGTGACATGAATCGCAATGCCAACGGCGGTGTAATCTATCAATACGGCAACGAGTATATCGTGCGCGGCATGCTTGCCACCACGAAAACTGAAGAAATGGGGAAAGCCGTGGTCAAACAAACGGCAGACGGATTGCCCGTTCTTCTGGAAGACATCGCCGAAGTAACCACGGGAGCCAAATCGCCGCAAACGGGACTGGCTTCGGAGCG
>JBHAEN010000147.1:0-6523 GCA_041855645.1 Bacteroides sp.
ACAAGACCTTCGTGTGCATGTATTTATTCGTTTGCCTGCACCCAAACGAAAAAGCGGGTACACTCCGACGAAAAAACGGGTGCAGACCGACGAAAAGGAAGGTGCAGGCCGACGATCGATTTTATGCGGCGAAAAGACATAAGCGTCGAACGGGCGGAAGCCCGCGGATGCGCACAGTCTTCATCCCCGTGCCGTTTCTCCGTAACGATGATTCGGAAGATGAATGCTTATCGTGCGCAGACGCGCCGTTTTCGAATTTCTCTCCCGTTCTGTTGCAATTTTACGCGGAAACGTATATTTTTGTATTTCATAGCTCATCAATCGATTTGTTCTTTATATGAAAAAACACGTTTTCCCTTTATTTTTTCTTTTGGCGTCATTGTGTGGCGCGTGTACGAAGCCTGTCCGTTTTCTCAACGACGCCGCTTATCGGGCCAAAGTGGAGGAAGATTTCAAGCTGAAGCGGGAGGTGCTTCCGCACGGCGACTTGTTTGCGGCGTTCGATACCGCTTCGCTCACCCTTTCCGAGCGGGAAGCCCTGATGTTTCTTTACGCTTACATGCCGATTGCCGACGTAACGGATTATCCGACGTCCTACTATCTTGAAAACTATCGGCTGGCCGAACGGGCGCGAAACGAAATGCCGTGGGGCGCCGCTGTGCCCGAAGCCTTGTTCCGTCACTTTGTGCTTCCCGTCAGGGTGAACAATGAGAATCTGGACGATGCGCGTCGCGTGTTTTACGAAGAACTCAGGGAGCGTGTGGGCAAACTGTCCATGAAAGAGGCCATTCTCGAAGTGAACCATTGGTGTCACGAAAAGGTTGTCTACCGCCCAAGCGACGCCCGTACAAGCGCTCCGCTGGCTTCGGTGAAAACAGCCTATGGGCGTTGCGGAGAGGAATCCACTTTCACGGTGGCCGCTCTGCGTTCGGTCGGCATTCCCGCCCGTCAGGTGTACACCCCGCGCTGGGCACATACGGACGACAACCATGCATGGGTCGAGGCTTGGGCCGATGGCGAATGGTATTTTCTCGGAGCCTGCGAACCCGAACCCGTGCTCAACCTCGGGTGGTTCAATGCGCCGGCCGGTCGCGGCATGTTGATGCACACCAAGGTCTTCGGGCGCTACGAAGGCCCCGAAGAGGTGATGCTGCGCACGCCGAACTATACGGAGATCAATGTCATCGACAATTATGCACCCACCTCGAAAGCCTCGGTGGCCGTGGTCGATGCCCAAGGAAATCCCGTGAACGAAGCCAAGGTGGAATTTAAGGTCTACAACTATGCCGAATTCTATACCGTGGCCACGAAATACACCGATGCACAAGGCTTGGCCTCGCTCACCGCCGGTAAAGGAGACATGATGGTGTGGGCATCGAAAGACGGTATGTTCGGCCATGCCGTCCTGTCGTTCGGAAAAGAAAACCCCTCGGTCAGGCTGACGCTCGACAAACGGGAAGGCCATGCCGAGGCTTTCGAAGCGGACATCGTTCCTCCTTCGGAAAGTGCGAACCTGCCTCACGTGACGCCTGAACAACGGGCGGAGAATACGCGGAGAATGGCTGAGGAAGACTCCATCCGCCATGCTTACGAAGCCACCATGATGACCGAAGAAACAGCGGCGAAATGGGTGGAGGAATCTTTCGGAAAGCGACCTGAATCGAAGTCGGAAAAGGAAAAATTGGTGCATTTTCTGGTTGGTTCGCGGGGCAATCATGCCGTGTTGCGTGAGTTCCTCGATACGGCGCTGCGCGATACGGAAAACAAGGACATGCTGCCCCGGGCCGTCGCTTTGCTTGACGGGCTTTCGGCTAAAGACCTTCGTGACGTGACGGGCGATGTGCTGACCGATCATTGGCGAAACTCACTTTCCGTTTCTTCTGCCGATCTGACCCGGCGCGCTTTGCTGAATCCCCGTGTGGCCAATGAAATGCTGACACCCTATAAACTGGCCTTGCGCGAAGCCCTGAGCGGAGCGGGAGTGAAGCCCGACGCCGAGGCGCTGATCACATGGTGCAAGAAAGAGATTGCGCTCAGGCCCGAACATGCGCAACGCATCTACATCTCTCCGTGGGGCGTGTGGAAAGCGCGCGTGGCCGACGAACGTTCGCGCGATGTGTTCTTCGTCTGCGCCGCTCGCAGTTTGGGGATACCGGCCTGGATCGACGCCGTGACCGGAAAAGTGCAATATGCCGACGAGTCGTCGACCGTACGCGATGTGCGTTTCGAGTCGGAAACCCTGTCGGGACAGTCCGAAACAGGAGTGTTGAAGGCCGTTTTCACGCCGACGCCGACACTTACCGACCCGAAATACTACGCCCACTTCACACTCTCGCGTTTCGAGAACGGAACATTTCGCCTGCTTAACTACGATGAGGAGTCGACCACATGGTCGTCTCTGCTGCGCAACGGAGCCAAGCTCGACACGGGCTACTACATGCTCGTGACCGGAACGCGATTGGCCAGCGGTTCGGTGTTGAGCCATGTGAGTTTCTTCACCATAGAAGCCGGAAAAACCACGACGGTCGACTTGAAAATGCGGCAAAGCACGGATCAAGTTCAGGTAATCGGCAATTTCAATTCGGAGAATACTTACCTTCCTGCCGGCGGAACGGCGATGACCTCACTGTTGCAGACTTGCGGACGCGGCTATTTCGTGGTCGGTGTGCTGGGTGTGGGACAGGAACCGACCAACCATGCCTTGCGTGACATCGCCGCGCTGAAAGACGATTTTGAAAAATGGGGGCGTAAACTGGTGCTTCTCTTTCCCTCCGAGGCCGATTATGCGAAATTCCGTCCGTCGGACTTCCCGTCGATGCCCGCCACCGTGGTTTACGGCATAGACACCGATCAGCGCATCCGAAAAGAGATTGCCGAAGCGATGAAACTGCAAGGACAAGGCGCATTGCCCGTATTCATCATTGCCGATACGTTCAATCGGGTGGTCTTTGTCTCCCAAGGGTACACCATAGGATTGGGCGAACAGTTGATGAAAACCATTCACGGCTTGTAGATGAGCGGGAGGGAGTGAGATGAGAATGAAAGAAAATACGGCCTATTGGACTTCCCTGATTTTGGCTTGGTGCATCCACAATTTCGAGGAGATGTTCACCATGCACGGATGGCTTGTTTCCCACTACACTCAGCTCCCTTTCGCCTCTTTCTTCTCTTTGGAGCAGTTGCTGGGCAGTTTTCCTTACGCGCTGTCCATCGCCACGTCTCTTCTGATCGGAATCGGGATTTTAGCTGTCATTCAGCGATGGGACAGCCGTTTTTTGGCCGTTGCGGCCGGAATGTTTATCTTGAACAGTCTCTATCACATATTCGTTTCGATTGCGTGGCAAGGCTATTCGCCGGGTGTGATAACGGCCGGACTTTTCGGTCTGCCGTTATCCGGCTACATTCTCGGAAAGCTGTTGAGAAAAAAACGGCTGCGCGGGTTCACTCTGCTCCATGTGTTCGGATATGGAGCTTCCGCTTTGGGGGTATCACTCGTACTGATCTGGCTTCTTTCCTTAATCCTCGCACCGGGTTCGTAAAGCCGTAATCGTATCCTTTACGCGACGAACGGTGGTGACGTCCTGAGCATATTCGTCGATGTGCACCGTTCCGCCCATCGATACTGCGTCGTTGCGGTAGTTCATCTCGCTTGGAATGCGTTCGCGTGCGGAGAAGTGAAACTCCCGGATGCCTGTTTCGGCGGCGATATGTGCGATATTCCTTTCGTTCACTCCGCAGCCGGCCAGCAGAACGATACGTCCCGCTGCCTGTTCGTGAAGCGATTTCAGTAGAGGAATGCCTTGTTCGGCTGTGGGTTGCTGTCCCGAAGTCAGGATGCGGTGACAACCCAATTCGATGAGTTGCTCCAATGCTTCTTGCGGATGACAACACACGTCGAACGCACGATGAAAAGTGACGGAAAGCCCATGAGAGGCCTCCATCAATCGCTTCATCAGCGGCATGTCTATCTTCCCGTCGGCCGTCAGGCAACCGAAGACAAGGCCTTCGGCTCCCAAGTCGCGGGCCATCTCAATGTCTTTCAACAGGCTCTTTATCTCCATCGGACTGTATAGGAAATCGCCTCCGCGCGGACGGATGATGACATGGAGTTTCGTGGTGGAAAGCACTTCCCGGGCAACGATCAGCGTTCCGGCCGAGGGTGTGGTTCCTCCTTCGGGAATACCTGCGCAGAGTTCTACCCGATGGGCTCCCGCTTCTTGTGCAGCGATGCAGCTTGCTATGGAGTTGGCACAAATTTCAAAACGGTAATCGGTAAGTGTTTCCATGTTCGTTATTCTTTGGGTGGGGCTGTCAGAAAGACATCGGCACGGAGATTGTGAACACAATGCCTGCATCGTTCAGGGCCGTTTCGTTGGCATATATCAGTTTGACTTCCAGAAGCAGATGCTTCGAGTTCTCTTCTTTCAGTGTGGCCGAAACCAATTCAAAGCGCGGTTGTTCGAGGTAGACATCCATGACGTCCATGCCGTCGGTGCTGTGAAGAACGGTTTGATTATCGGCCCATGCGAGTTCGCGTACCGCTCCGTTTCTCCGGATGGAAAAACCGGCTTTTTTTATCCAGACATCTACGGATTGGGTAATCCGGTTCTTGACATCGCCTGCCGGGGTATCGGCCTTTATGTACTTCTTCATGACTTCAACCACTTCGTAAGTGGAATTGGCGACCAGTTCGTTTTTGAGATCTTCCATCGGTTTGAATCCCGTTATCTCTTTGCCGAAAGTGGCCAAAACTTCATCTTCGCCCGTTGCAGGCATCAGTTGAAATTGTAGGGTGAGTTCGATTCCCGAACTGCTTGGGGCATTTGCTCCGATGGCTTTGACGGCGTAGAGACCGGTATCGTATTTGACGGTGTTTCCCCCGAATATGTCGTAATATTTCTTCACGCCGGCCATGTATCTGCCTTTGACAAATTCGGTGTTTACTTGCACTTTTCGGGCATAGTAGTCGTTCTTGTCCAAAAAGAGGCGGATGGGAGTGGAGGATTTTATACCCGAATAAGTGAGCACGAAAGAAAGTTCATTACTGCCTTCGGTGTACTGTATGTCTGAAATAACCGTTTTGTCGATGTCTTCCGAGGTGTAAGGGTAGGGCAGGCCTTCGGTGGTGGAGGAATAAAAATCGACGACGTTGCTCAGGTATCGGGCGGTGAACTTCTCGGTTTTCTTTTCGCGATACAGATAGTCGAAATCAAACAAGGCGTACGTGTCGACTCCTTGCTTCCATTTTCCTTGTGCACGGGTGGCCATGAGGTAGTCTTCCGGTTTCTTCAGGAATCCGTCGAAAGTGAAATCGCTTGCGAAAGGTTTCTTGTCGACTGTTCCGGATACGTGGAGAATGAATGACCCCGCTTTTTCATCTTTGCTTTTCCGAGCGGTCTGGGTGATGTCGATTGTCTTTCCGCCGATTTCCCGCAGGCCTTTCGGGCTTTCGGTAAGGGCAAGGGCGGTATTGACGTCTTTTGAAGTATCGAAGCCGAAGTAGGCGGATACATCTTCTTTTTGCACGACAACATCGGGCTGATCGGAGTTGGTGTTCGAATCGGGAACGAGGCCTTGAGTTTGTTCAGAGTTGGGGTTTAGTGATTCTGTGGGGTCATCTTTCTCACAAGATGCCCAAATGGCGCAGATGCACGCCAATGCGAATATCTTTTTCATTTTAAAAATCTTTCTTTTTTACCTTAGTGTGGATAATAAACAAACGGAGAAGGAGAAATGTTTTACAAACGGCTGATGTTTAGCCGGATTATCCTTGCCGTTTTTCTTGCAGAGCTTGTGTGGCAACTTGTTTGTCAGGGTGTTTCGCCCGTTAAGGGTATGCGGCGGAAAAGTTGAGGCGCAGGCTTTGAAAAAAAAGAGTACGGACTGTGTAAACAGGATTTTACGCAGTCCGTACCTCAGTCTCGATGGTGCTTCATTATTTGGCGAAGCTCACGGCGCGGGTTTCGCGAATCACGGTGATTTTCACCTGGCCGGGATAGGTCATCTCATCTTGAATTTTTTTGGCGATTTCGCCCGATAGGCTTTCGGTTTGTTTGTCGTCGATTTTGTCGGCTCCGACAATGACGCGCAACTCGCGGCCGGCCTGAATGGCATAAGTCTTCGTTACGCCCGGATACGACATGGCCAACTGTTCGAGGTCGTTCAGGCGTTTGATGTAGGCTTCCACGATTTCGCGCCGTGCGCCCGGACGCGCTCCGGAGATGGCGTCGCACACCTGAACGATGGGAGCGATGAGGCTGGTCATTTCGACTTCATCGTGGTGAGCGCCGATGGCGTTGCAGATGTCGGGTTTTTCTTTGAACTTTTCCGCCAGTTTCATGCCGAGCAGGGCGTGCGGCAATTCGGGTTCTTCATCGGGCACTTTGCCGATGTCGTGCAGCAGTCCGGCGCGCTTGGCTTTCTTGGGGTTCAGTCCGAGCTCCGATGCCATCACGGCACAGAGGTTGGCCGTTTCGCGGGCGTGTTGCAGCAGGTTTTGTCCGTAGGAAGAGCGGTATTTCAT
>JBHAEN010000148.1:0-2719 GCA_041855645.1 Bacteroides sp.
ATTTACAGACGCACGTGTATTATCTTCGCTCCGCACCTTACATGAGATAGATAGACTTGCTCTTTCTCGCCTGAATAAAGATACCACAGGCGGACACATCACGTTTGAAGACGGGCTGACCTCCTCCAAGGTGGCCAGATTGTTGAAGGGGCTGGAAACGTCCGACTACGTAGGAGGGCTTGCCGGCCGAGGTGCGAAAATAGACGAGGACGGCCGAGCGGAACTTGAATCGCTCTTCGTGCGCACGTTCATCGAAAGCCCTGAGTTTCGTTACAACCGAGTGACGGTCGTACAAGGGGAGCAATGGAACGCCAAAGGCGGAGGGATTATAGAGTCAGCGAACACGGATGAGAAGACTATTCGCCTTAAGTTGGAGCCGGGAGAACAACCCGCAGTGGCCGTGGATGACCTATGTAAATCGACGTACAACACAGGTGCAGGATTCGGCACTTGCTTCTTCCGCATAACAAGTGTACAGGCCGATGGAACAATGCACTACGAGCTTCGTGAGGGCTACGATATGCACCCGCAGGCGGCGATGCACTTCGTGGCTTTTGGAAACAAAACCGACGCTACCCGTCAGGCCTCGTCGTACAGCACGACGAACTATACCCGCTACCTGCGTTGGGTTAATGATTGGGAAATCACGGTAGACAACATCGCCATGCAGTTTGGCGATTTGTCGAATTTGAGCATATATGGCCTTCATTTGGAGGGATATTCTGCCTATCTCAACAATGTCTACTTTACCGGAATGGTGGCACAAATCTCACAGGTCGTCAAACAAGAATTGGATAAAGTGCAGATTGGCGGACGAAACTATATACGAAATTCTGATTCGGTATTCACAGATAGCGGATCATTGCCCCTAACGAAATCAATACAACAACTGAAAGACAAATCTTATGTCTTGTCTTTTGAATACGAATATAGTGACGTAAATACGGGAGAATTTTCCCGATTCGGTGTTGAAACGGGAGTTAAACTTTTATCCGGTGGATATGATTATTCACTTTCCTTGTTCATCGGTCTTCCTGATTCGTCAACAGGATTGAGAGGTAAAGGCCGTGCAGTGAAAAAACTTACACTGCCATTGGATATTGAGGGTGATTACACCGAATTAGGAATATATAAGCAAAGGATTTCCGGGAATGTGCGAATGTGGAATTTCAAGTTGGGCGAAGGCAATGTGCTTGATGATTGGTCTCCCGCTCCGGAAGATGCCACTGCGGCTTTTGATTCCATCCGTACCGACTTCGACATCCGCGAAGGGCAGATTTCCGCAAAAGTACAGGAGGTCACCACAAAAACCAAGTCTGCCGAGAACGCCGCTTTGCTGGCCATGGCCGTAGCGCGAGGGAAGATGTTGTATCGTGATCCCATGTTCGCCGAGGGGCAAAACAATACACACCCTTACAACTTCTTCAACGTACAGATGAGTTTATCTGTCGTATCCGATGCTCCGGGAAATCCTAACACAACCGGAAAGGCCTTAAAGTTATCTGTCCAACGGAATACCGCCGGGGCTTACTGGTACGGAGGTTTTTATTTCGAGACGCTCTCACGTGCCAACGCCGTATTCGTGACGCGAATAGTTGCTAAGATACCGGTCGGACGCATACTTGATTTCGGTTCGAATCAAACGGGCGACGGTTCGCAATATTTTTGGCTGACCTCTCAGGAAGGCACCGGAGAATGGGAAGAATACGCCCATTGCGTCAAGTGTGGTGCTACCGGCAATTTCAGTTCCACATGCTTTTTCCCTATTGTCGGCGGCGAAAACGTTCCTTTCGACTGGTTCGTTGCTTACGCCACGGTCTTCGACGTCACCGGTATGGAAGAAGACTTCGCCCTCAAAGCCGAACAAGCAGCCAACAGAGCCGTGGCATCCGAAGCTGCCATTAATCTGAAAGCTGACGGCGTGGTGATTGAGGCGGCCAAAAGAGCCGTATCGGGGCTGCAACTTGGTGGAAGAAACTACTTCAAAAACACATCTCCGGTGGCGGCATGGACAGACTCCGGAGTGGAACAGAACACCGTTGAACGTGTCAATACAGGATTCAATTTTACCGGAAACAGAGATCATCTCAGCAACGTGAGAATTGGCGAGGTTATCACTGAGAACGGGTGGTGGACGGTCAGTTTCGACGTACAAAGCAACGGAAGCAGCCACCACACATTCACGGTTGATATTTGTGATACGGGAGAGCAGACCTTTAACTTGCACGAAACCCCGTGGACGTTCAAACACATCGAACTGTCTGTTTATGTCGAAAATCATAGTGACATCTACAATTTTGTAGACATCGGACGTATCACTTGGTTGCACTTTAATGTACGGAACCTCAAAGTGGAAAAAGGTAATAAAGCCACGGATTATTCGCCGGCCCCCGAAGACTACAGCACGACGGAAGAAATTAGGTCGAGCATCAGTGTTACACCCAACAAAATTAATTTGGTTGGAAAGGAAATAGACCTTACAGGAAAGGTGACAATAGGCGCATTTGACCAAACTGTCATTGATGGTGGAAAGCTGAAAAACGATCTTATAAACACCGATTTGCTTATTGCCAAACGCGTTCAATCGGGTGTGAATCCGAGTGCACCGGGTGGATATAACGCCGTCATAGACGAGAACGGGAATGGACATTTGTGCGGTGGTAAAATCAAGTTCAACAATGGCGAGTCGGAGTTTGAGGGGAATTTGAAAGGAGTTTCC
>JBHAEN010000149.1:0-7829 GCA_041855645.1 Bacteroides sp.
CGACAGTGTTGTGCTGCGCTTTTCGCCGGGTGTCTACCATTTCCATGAAGAAGGAGCCGAAGAACGCACTTATTATATATCCAATCATGATCAGACCAACCCGAAGCGAGTCGGTTTGCCGTTGGAAGGCATGAAACACTTCACGCTGGACGGGCAGGGAGCACAATTCGTCTTTCACGGACGGATGCTTCCCCTTTCGCTCTTGGATGCCACGGACTGTACGCTGCGCGATTTCAGCATCGACTTCGCCAATCCGCACATCGCTCAAGTCAGGGTGCTGGACAACGACGCCGAACGCGGCATTACCTTTGAAGTGGCTCCTTGGGTGAAATATCGTGTCGACAAGGAAGGATTCTTTGAAACATTCGGCGAGGGCTGGACATCCCGGCCGCATACCGGCATCGCTTTTGAGGCCGAAACCAAGAGGCTGGTGTATCGTACGAGCGATCTCACTTTCTCCACGCAGGGAGTGGAGGAACTTCGCCCCCGCACACTGCGCGCCCCGAAGTGGAAAGACGCAAGGCTTCTTCCCGGTACGGTGGTTGCCCTGCGCACGTATTTCCGTCCTGCACCCGGCATCTTTCTGGCAAACAATCGGAACACGACGCTTCAAAATGTCTGTGTGCATTATGCCGAAGGCATGGGGTTGCTGGCTCAGCTATGCGAAAACATAACGCTCAGCGGGTTCCGCGTCTGCCTGAAAGGAGAGACCGACCCGCGCTGTTTCACCACACAGGCCGATGCCACTCACTTCTCCGCCTGCAAAGGGAAAATCGTTTCCACGGGCGGACTGTACGAAGGCATGATGGACGATGCCATTAACGTGCACGGCACTTATCTGAAAATCATCGGACGAATAGACGACCGGACGCTTGTCGGACGCTATATGCACGAACAGTCATGGGGTTTCGGATGGGGAGAGAGCGGCGACAGTGTACAGTTCGTCCGTTCGTTCACGATGGATTTGATCGGCGGGAAGAACGTGCTGGCCGATATCCGTCCGTACGGCACGCCGACAGTGCACGGCGTTCGCGAGTTCAAACTGACATTCGAGGAATCGCTTCATCCGGACATCGACGGACGTGAAGGTTTCGGAGTGGAAAATCTGACGTGGACGCCCGAAGTCGTGTTTTCGGGGAATGTCATCCGTAACAATCGTGCGCGCGGCGCGCTGTTCAGCACGCCGCGCCCCGTGTGGGTGGAAAACAATCTGTTCGATCACACTTCGGGCGCAGCCATTCTGCTGTGTGGCGATTGCAACGGTTGGTACGAAACCGGAGCTTGTCGCAAAGTGGTTATTCGCCATAACCGCTTTGTCAATGCGCTGACCAATCTGTTTCAGTTTACCAATGCCGTCATCTCCATCTATCCGGAGATTCCGGATTTATCGGCTCAGCAAGGTTTCTTTCACGGCGGAGAGAAAGAAAGCATCCTCATTGAAGACAACGATTTCGACACTTTCGATGCGCCTGTCCTGTATGCGAAATCGGTGGACGGCCTGGTGTTCCGCAATAACCGCATCACGACGAACACGAACTATTCGCCGTTTCACTGGAACCGGAGTCGCTTCTTGTTCGAGCGGGTGAACAGAGCAAGTGTCTCGGAGTAAGAGATTTGCTCGTCCGAGGATAACCGTCTTTGGTTCGGGAGGATTATTCGTTTTCTTCTTTATACCAGCTTGAGTACATCAGATAGTTATGGGCAATTTTTTCGTTCAGCTCTTTGGCTTGATCGGGGTCTACTTTCTTGATGAATTTGGCGGGCACTCCTCCCCAAATGCTTCCCGGTTCGATGACGGTGTGGCTTAGCACTAACGAGCCGGCCGCCACGATGGCTCCCTCGCCCACCACGACGTGGTCGAGCAAGGTAGAGCCCATGCCGATGAGCGCATAGTCGCGGATGGCTGCCCCGTGTATGGTGACGTTGTGTCCTACGGAAACGAAGTCGCCTATTTCAATGGTCGATTTTTGATAAAGCGTGTGCAACACGCTTCCGTCCTGAATGTTGACGCCATTGCCGATGCGGATGCTGTTGACATCGCCGCGTACGACGGTGCTGAACCAGATGCTGCAATCGCGCCCGATACGGACATCGCCGATGATGACCGCATTGTCGGCAAGAAAACAGTTTTCTCCTATTTCGGGAGTGAATCCCCTTACGGATTTGATGATGGCCATATACCTATATATAATAATATGTATGGTGGGTAGTTAAAAAGAATCAGATTGCGGCGGTTGCTGTTCTCAGCCATTCCCGTTCCTCTTCATTCAAATCGGGCGACAGACGTTCGTAAACCGTACGATGATACTCGTTCAGCCATGCCGTTTCTTCTGCGTCGAGCCATTCTTTGCGTATTCCGCGGGTACAGATGGGGCAGAGCGTAAGCGTTTCGAAGCGCAGATAGTCGCCGTACATGCCTTCTCTTTCCCGACAGACGAGAATCAGATTCTCGATGCGTATGCCATGACTGTCGGCCTTGTAAACACCCGGTTCGTTGGACACGACCATTCCGGGGAGCAGGGTTACGGGATTCTCGTTCATGCGGATGCTCTGCGGTCCTTCGTGCACGCAGAGGAAGTGGCCTACACCGTGTCCCGTGCCGTGCAGGTAATTCATCCCTTGTTTCCACAGAGGCAGACGCGCCAGGATGTCGAGCTGCGCACCGCGTGTTCCGGCGGGGAATTTGGCCAGGGCCAGGGCGATGTGTCCTTTCAGAACGAGCGTATAATCGGTTTTCTCTTCTTCGGTAAGTTCTCCAAGCGCAATGGTGCGGGTGATGTCGGTGGTTCCGTCTTTGTATTGTGCGCCGGAATCAAGCAGTAAAAAACCTTTGGGTTGCAAGGGGATATCTGTTTCGGGTGTGGCGGAATAGTGCACGATGGCTGCGTGCGCTCCGTATCCGGCTATGGTGTCGAAACTTTCGCCCATGTACAGAGGCTGTGCAGCTCGAAACTCGTGTAGTTTCCGGTCGATGCTGAGTTCCGTCTCTTTTCCGCCGGGTACGGCATTTTCGAGCCATCGCAGGAAACGCGTCAAGGCCACTCCGTCACGTTGCATGGCGGCACGGATGCCCGCCGTTTCGCACGCGTTGCGAACGGCTTTCAGCAAGGCGACCGGCGATTCGTCACGGACTATCGTGCAACCGATGGCCGAGTAGACGGCGAAGTTCGTTCTCTTGGGGTCGACAAGCAGCCGCAAGTCGCTGAGACCGCTCAACACCGTTTCTATCTCATCATACCGGCGAAGGGTTATCCCTTGTTTTTTCAGATAATCCGCCACCTCTGCCGACACTTTTTCGGGAGCGATGAAGCAAGTCGCGCTTTGCGGAGTGATGAGCAGGTAAGCGATAACCACCGGATTGCAGTGTACGTCGTTCCCGCGCAAGTTGAGCGTCCAGGCCACCTCGTCCAATGCGGAAAGCAACAGAGCGTCCGCTCCCTTTTCGGCCAGTCGGGTGCGTATGTCACCCATCTTGTCTTGACAACTCCGTCCGGCATAACGCTCTTCGTAAACGAACGCCGGAGCTTTGGGCAGAGAAGGGCGGTCGTCCCAAATCTCACTCATGGGGTCGGGCACACTCGTTATTCGCAATCCGTTCGCTTCCAGTTCCGAAGTCAGTTGTTCCACCTGCGTTGCAGAGAACATTTTTCCATCTATCCCCACCACAGAGCCTTTCGGCAGGTGCGAAGCCAGAAACCGGGGAATGGAAGGAGTTTCGGGAAGCATTTCCTTGTAGAGCGCGATGCCGCTTCCTTCCAGCTCGCGGGCCGCTTGAATGAAATAGCGCGAATCCGTCCATAGACCCGCTTCCTCGAGGGTAACCGCCACCGTACCCGCTGAGCCGGTGAAACCCGAAATCCATTTACGCGACTGCCAGCAGGGAGCCACATATTCACTCAAGTGAGGGTCGGTGGAGGGGATGATTAACGCATGGATGCCGCGGGAAGAAAACGTTTCGCGCAGAGCCGCGATTCGCTGGGAAATGATTGAATTCATGATGACAAGATTGTTTTATGAAGATTGATAATGTGTTGAAGTCCGGTTGGTCTGAAATGAAAAGACCCGAACCGACATTCGGCGGTCGCTTCATGTCCATGTTCACCGAAAGCAAAGTTAGGGAGATATTCCGTTTGGCGGATGATTTCCGGCGAGAATTTTTATTGTTTTTCGTAGCAAATGCCGCCAGGGTGTGCCGCCGAAAGAAACCGGCCGACGGAAAGCACCGGCCGACGACGTTCGCCAACCTCCGTAACTCGTTTTTTCATTGGCGGTTGGCTGCTGTTTATGAGTAAAATGTCGAATTGATGTGAATATTGATTTTTTTATTTGTTTTGCAATTTGTTGTTTATATTTTTGTTATGCAAAGATATTGAAGATTGATCTGTCTTTTGTGTTTTATAAAATAATTTGTTGTTTAATTTAAGTGTACGATTATGAGAAAAATGCGTGTTGAACAAATGGAGATGGTTCGAGGTGGTCATAGACCTAATGACGCGGAAGCTCGGCGGTTGTGTGGGGGCACCATGGCCATTGCCGGTGGTATATGGGGTGCCGCGACCGGTGTGGCAAGTTTGGGAGCAGGTTTTGTCGTTGGTGTCGGCTTTTCGTTCTTTAGTGATCGGGTATGTTCTCGCTAAGAAAGACTTTTCTAATCGTTAATGCTGTTTTTGGCCTTATTGCATTCTTTGTCTCGATCTCGGGAGAGTTGCCGGATGGTGATCCCTTAAAATATATACTCATCATCTATTTCGCATCTTCTTGCTCATTTCTTGGATATTCTTTCCAAAGAAAGACGGGTAGAGGCAGAAAAATGTTGCTGAGATTTGCTTTGTCGTTCTTTCTCTGGATGATTTTTCTCATCATGGTTTATGGAATGGGGCATTTGTTGAATGTTTCGGCTGAGATGAAAAAATGGCTGGTTGTGGCTATATCCTTGATTGGAGGGCTGTTGGCCTTGTATTGGATATGCAAAGAGAATGCTAAAAACTAGAGTTTATCCCAGATTCCGCAATAGAAAAAATCTTATCTTTGGATTTTGTAAATTCTGGTGCGTAGCGATAGCGGAAAAACCTGTATGAAGTTCGAGTTATCCTTTGCCAATAAAGAGATTACGCCTTGGGGGGTGAAGCAAATGTTAGACAAAATCGGGTTTAAAGAACAGGTATTTTCTTGTGATTCTTTACCTGCCCAAAGCTCTATCGTACCTATGATGTGGGCGTAATTTTAGAGTCTTCTATAATGAGTATTTGGTGTGGGCCAACTGCTTTTTACATGCCGAAATTGGTCGCCATTTTGGGGCATCGTAGCGGAAATACGAATGCTTTCCATAATCTCATTGGTTTTCGGAAGAGACTTTAGCCATGTTTGGCCATAAAAAAGTCAGCTTGGTACGGCTTGATAGTGGTTGCTACCCCGATACTCTGTCTATTTTACCAATCAAGCGTACTCAATGGTTGATGTTTGGAGAACCTACCGCATGCGCGGAGATGCCGGAATAGAATAAAGGAGTTGAGGCAGGATTTTGGAGCGGAAAGTTTTAATCTGAAAAACTTTTATGCAACTGAATCCGCCTTGATTTTTGCGCTGACAGCCTACAATTTAGTGTCTCAGTTCTGACTGTTCATTCTTCAGAAAAAACGCAAAATATACTATTCGCCCTGTATTGCAGGACTTTTGTTATAGGTGTATTTTGAAAGGGCAGGCGATACGCCCAAACTAAAAATAGCACTTATTAAAAAACACCGAAAATGGTTCATCGGACTATGGAATTATCCCATAAATCTAACTATCCCCCCCCAAAAAAAAACTATCGCGTAATCTGGGATAAACAGAAGACCCTGGCAAAAATTCAATTTCGAAGTACCAAAAATGAGTTTCACAGAAGAATCAACTAATTTTGCACTTACTGGTTGACTCTATGCGGGACTCGCGTTATTTGTCGTTTTTGCGAAATATTCTCTGAAAGTTTTGTAAATAAAGAAAGTATATGTACTTTTGCCCCGCAATTTAACTGCAGATCTTATAAACCCTAAATTGAATTAATAACAATAGCAAAATGATTGTAGTTCCTGTAAAAGAAGGCGAAAACATTGAAAAGGCGCTGAAGAAGTTCAAAAGAAAGTTTGAGAAAACCGGTATTGTAAAAGAGTTGAGAAGCAGACAGCAGTTCGACAAGCCGTCTGTGATTAAAAGACTTAAGAAAGAGCGTGCCGTCTACGTTCAGCAGCTTCAGCAGGTAGAGGATTAATAAAACGTAATTTCCTTTGGAATATTGATTCCTTTTTCATATATTCGTTGCACGATTTTAACTGTAGCGCATGTATGTCGATAACGTCTTTTCTTGATTATCTCCGGTATGAACGGTGCTACTCCGATAAGACCATCGGGTCTTATGGCGAAGATCTGAATCAGTTCCGGTCGTATGTTCAGGAAAAGCGTGGTTTTTTTGACCCGGCGGATGTAAAGCCCGACTGGATTCGTGAGTGGATCGTTTCGTTGATGGATGAGAAGTATGCTTCGACTTCCGTAAACAGAAAACTGAGTTCGCTCCGTTCTTTTTATAAGTTTTTGCTGAAAAAGAACGCGGTTCCCGTCAATCCGTTGCTGAAAATCGCAGGGCCTAAAAACAAAAAGCCGCTTCCCGTTTTCTTGAAAGAACGCGATATGAACCGGTTGCTGGATGATGTCGATTTCGGCGAAGAATTTGAAGGCGTCAGGAACCGATTGATTATCGAAGTATTCTATGCGACGGGCATGAGGCTCTCGGAACTGATTGGTTTGGACGACAAAGATGTGGACATGTCCGCTTGCCGGATAAAAGTCACCGGGAAGCGAAACAAACAGCGATTGATTCCGTTTGGGGATGAGCTTAAACATAGCTTGCAGACTTATGTCGACCTGCGCGATCGGTCCGTCTCATATAGGAGTACAGATGCTTTTTGGGTGAAGGCAAACGGCGAAAGGCTGAAAAAAGACGCGGTTTATGGAATTGTGAGGCGTAGTCTTTCCAAAGTGGTGACGTTGAAAAAAAGAAGTCCGCATGTGCTTCGGCATACTTTTGCCACAACCATGCTGAATAACCATGCGGAGTTGCGCGCGGTGAAAGAACTGTTGGGGCACGAAAATTTGGCAACCACCGAGATTTACACGCACACTACGTTTGAAGAATTGAAAAAGGTATATAAACAAGCTCATCCGAGAGCTGAAATATAAAGGAGGTAAATTATGGAAGTAAGAATTCAATCGATTCACTTCGATGCATCGGAACAGTTGCAGACGTTCATTCGTAAGAAAGTGTCCAAGCTGGAGAAGTATTACGAAGACATAAAGATTGTGGAAGTGTCGTTGAAAGTGGTGAAACCTGAAGCCGCCGCCAATAAAGAAGCCGGCATAAAAGTATTGATTCCGAATGGAGAATTTTATGCGAGCAAGGTGTGCGATACGTTCGAGGAGGCTGTCGACTTGAACGTGGAAGCGATTGAAAAGCAGTTGATGAAATACAAGGAAAAGCTGCGCGCCAAATAAAAAACCGCGAATATTTTGCGGGGAAAAAATAAATGTCTAAATTTGCAGCCGTTTCGCTTGTGGAAGAATGCGACGACTGCAAATTTTATCCATGCCTCTTTAGCTCAGCTGGCCAGAGCACGTGATTTGTAATCTCGGGGTCGTTGGTTCGAATCCGACAAGAGGCTCGAAAGATCTTAGGGCAAATACCAGAGTGGCCAAATGGGGCAGACTGTAAATCTGCTGGCTTACGCCTTCGGTGGTTCGAATCCATCTTTGCCCACAAAATTGCGGAAGTAGCTCAGTTGATAGAGCATTAGCCTTCC
>JBHAEN010000150.1:0-3255 GCA_041855645.1 Bacteroides sp.
ACGCCGTTTACGAATCCGTCAAGCGGCGTCCGTTCATCGGAGCAATGACAAGGTTGCACTACAATCCCGGCAAGTGGTGGACTTACTTTGCCGATTTCTTTGCCGTAGGGCTCATTGTCATCACCTTGTCGGGGATTATTCTGGTGAAAGGCCGCAAAGGGCTGTTCGGACGAGGCGGACTGGAGCTGCTGGCAGGCATACTTATCCCGTTGCTCTTCCTTTTCTTTTTTAGTAACTAACATCTCGGAACCAACTTTATGGAACCCATTATAGAATGTAGAAACCTGACCCATTATTACGGCAAACGACTGATTTACGAAAACCTGAGTTTCGACGTGCCCAAAGGGCGGATACTCGGGCTGCTCGGTAAAAATGGTACGGGAAAGACAACCACAATCAATATCTTGAGCGGATATCTCAAGCCCCGCGGAGGCGAATGCCGCATTTTCGGGCAAGAGGTGCAAACCATGAACCCGGCCTTGCGCCGGGACATCGGGTTGCTCATCGAGGGTCATGTGCAATATCAGTTCATGAATATCGACCAAATCGAAAAATTCTATGCGGCTTTTTATCCCGGCCGGTGGCGTCGTGAAGCCTATTATGAATTGATGAAGAAACTCAAGGTCGCACATGGGCAGCGCATCTCCCGCATGTCGTGCGGACAGCGTTCGCAAGTGGCGCTCGGTCTTATTTTGGCTCAAAATCCCGAATTGCTTGTGCTCGACGATTTCTCGTTGGGACTCGACCCCGGCTATCGCCGACTCTTTGTCGACTATCTCCGCGACTATGCCCGCAGCGAAGGAAAGACCGTATTTCTCACCTCGCACATTATTCAGGATATGGAACGGCTCATCGACGATTGCATCATCATGGACTATGGCAAGATTCTCGTGCAGAAACCGGTCGACAAGCTGCTTTCGGAAGTGAGGCAATACACCTGTACGGTGCCCGAAGGCTGCGAGCTTCCTCCGTGTGCCGAGCTGTATCATCCATCCGTAATCCGCCATACATTGGAATTCTTCTCGTTTCTCTCTCCCGAGGAAACGGAATCTAAGTTAAAATCGCTTTCCGTGCCTTTCTCGGAGCTTCGGGCCCGAGCCGTCAATCTGGAAGATGCTTTCATCGGACTGACGGGAAAATATTAAGGTTGGAACACACTCTCTCTTCCGCCCGATTCGTAAATCATAATGAACATTGAAATGAATACAATCTTTTATAAAGAGTGGATCAAAACGCGTTGGTACTTCCTGTTTGCTCTGCTCCTTACGCTTGGTTTTACAGGCTATTGTCTGCTGCGCATGTATAAGACGGGCAGTCTGAAAGGCTTTGCGCATCTTTGGGAAGTCATGTTGCAACGCGACGCCGTTTTTGTTGACCTGTTGCAATATATACCTCTGATTGCGGGCATTCTTCTGGCGGTCGTGCAATTCGTGCCCGAGATGCAGCGCAAATGCTTGAAGCTGACGCTCCATCTGCCTTGTCCGGCTTGGAAAATGATAGGAACCATGCTGCTTGCGGGCATGCTGTTGTTGCTGGTTGCTTTCGGTTCCAACTTTCTGCTGATGGAGGTGTTTCTGGGAAAAGTTTTGGCCGTGGAACTCAAACAGCGCATTCTGCTGACCGCTTTGCCTTGGTATTTGGCCGGTGTGGCGGGTTATTTGCTTGCCGCATGGGTTTGTTTGGAGCCGGCATGGAAGCGGCGGGTGATCAATCTGATTGTCTCCGTATTCCTTTTGCGCATCTTCTTTCTGGCCAATGCGCCTGCCGCTTACATTTCGTTCCTGCCTTTACTCACGGTGTGTACTTTGGCCGCGGCCGCTTTCTCATGGCTATCCGTGCTTCGTTTCAAAGAAGGCAGACAAGATTAAAAAAATGCATTCGCAAGTCGACTAATGAATCAATAATGCCAAGCCAATCATGAAATATTTCAGTACCACACTTTTAGCACTCGCCATTGCGGTTCTTCTATGCTGGCAACTTCCCTGGTGCTATAATTTCTTTTTCGCCAAGTCCGGCCGTCCGCCTTTCACGCTTTATAGCTGCGTTATTGGAGATTTTGCCATGATGGAACATCAGGAAGGAAAAGGCATGACTTACCGCGACGCTTCGGGACGCACGTACACGCAAGCCGAGTTCGACAGTATCCTGCCCATGTTCTATGCCCGCCAATTGATGGCGGACGAGCGTTTTCCCGACACATTGAACGGTGTACACATCACGTCGAGAATGGTGCAAACCGAGAATTTTACTTTCCGCACCGACCCCGCTTCGGTCAATACGCCGGTCATCGGGCTGTATCCGCTTTTCGAGACCATGTCGGGGCGTGTTGAACTGGAACAGCCCGAAGATGTTTTCCGCATCACCGATCGGGGCATGGAGTTTATGGTTATGCAAACCAATCGTGTCGATGAGGAGAAAAGCCGCTTGTTTACCGAAGCGATGCAAAAGAAGGGCTTTCGTTTTCCCGCTTTGGACATAGCCGGAAACCCCACGGTGAAAAAAGAATACGACGAGGGGTATTTGCTGCTCGATGCCGAACATCGTCTTTATCATCTTAAACAGACGAAAGGACGGCCGTTTGTCCGAGCGGTGGAGCTGCCCGAAGGCCTGCGTCTCGAGAAACTCTATATCACGGAGTTCGGCAATCGGAAAACACTGGGTTTTCTCATCGATTCCCATCATGCGCTCTATGTGTTGCGTAGCCGGACTTACGAAATAGTGAAAACGGGAATCGATTCTTTCAATCCCCGAATCGATCAGTTGACGATTATGGGAAATATGTTCGATTGGACCATTCGCGTAACTTCTGCCGATAGGACCAAATGCTATGCGGTGCGTGCCGACGACTATTCGCTTATCAAGACCATCGAGCATAAAATCGAAAAGAAAAGAATGCCCGGGCTCGTGTTTACGTCTCCTTACGACAAGCTCGTGAAGCCCCGCTTTGAATAGAGGGTTACGCAGTGTTTGTCGCACGCTCTGCAACCGGCAGCCGGCCAACGTGCATACGCCCTCACGTATCGGTGTTTTGTAAAATTCTTTCAATCCTTTTCATAAGATCGGTTTCGGAACCGACCGGGATTTCGCCCCTCTCCAAAGCCCTCCGGGAGGGCTTTTCCGAAATGCGTGCATTTGACGTCTGAAATGCGCGTGTCTGACGTCTGAAATGCACGTGTTTCAGAAGTCAAATGCACGTGTTTGACGTCTGAATTGCGCGCATTTCGGAAAACCGAAGAAGGCGTGTAAAAAAAAGAG